>DASWFH010000278.1:0-3332 GCA_036394355.1 Allostellaceae bacterium
TACCAGCGGCCAGCGCGGCACGCGTCGTCTCATCCGAGACGCGACCACAGATCGCGCGCGGCCTTCTTGAGCTTGGCGGGAAGCGTTGCCGGCGCATCGTCTTCCGCCAGCCGCAAGCCCACGCTGGTGACGCGGCCGTTCACCACCCGATGCGCCACCAGCGCGATCGGCCCGAGCGGCACGACGTCGCCTTGCTTCGGCCGGCGCTTGATTTCGTCGGCGAAGTGATCGGCGAGCGACATCTCGGCGGCTTCCGGCGCAATCGAGAGCCCGTAGATGTCCGCCAGCGCACCGAGCGTCACGTCGCCGGATACGAAGAAATCGCCGAGCAGGCGCGGATCCGGCGCGGCCGGCGGCGGCATGTCGACGAAGAAGCGGTCGAGCGCCTGCGCCTTCTCCGGCGGCGCCAAGACGTAGACATAGTCGCCGGGCTGCACCGGCTGGGACTCCAGCGGGCTCAGGATCTTCTGCTCGCGCACCACCAGCGTCGGCCGCGCCCACGACGGCAGCAGGCCGCGCTTGAGATAAGGGCTGTTGGCGGACACCGGGTAACCCACGATCTCCTGCTCGAGCTGTCCGGGCAGATCGAGCTCGACCCGACGCGGCAACGGGTCGTGCCGCGGCAGCGCGATGTGCAGCCGCCGCGCGGCGGCGGCGACCGTCCAACCCTGGATCAAGAGCGAGGTCAACACCGTCACGAAGGCGATGTCGAAATAGACGTGCGCATGCGGCAACCCGACCAGCAACGGAATCGAGGCGAGGAAAATGCCAACCGCCCCGCGCAGGCCGACCCACGAGATGAAGGCCTTCTCCCGCCACGCGAAGCGAAACGGCGCCAGACACAGGAACACGGCTGCGGGGCGCGCGACGAACATGAGCGTCGCAGCCACCGCGAGCGCCGGCCAGATGGTCTCGACGAGACGCCCCGGCCACACCAACAGGCCGAGCAGCACGAACATCACGATTTGGGCAAGCCAGGTCACGGCATCGAGAAACACCACCACCGTATTGTGGGCGCGCGTCGGCCGGTTGCCGACGACGAGGCCGGCAAGATAGACGGCGAGAAAACCCGAGGCGTGCAGGGCCGAGGCGAGGCCGAAGATGACGAGCGCGCTCGTGGTCACGAACGGCGCGTGCAGCCCCTGCGCCAGCCCCAGCCGGTTGAGCACGATGACGATGGCGCGTCCGCCAATGACGCCGATGACGGTGCCGAGCACGGCCTGCTCGGCGAGCACGGCGAGCACGTGCTGCCACGAGCGATCGCCGACGGTGAGGAATTCGACCAGGAGAAGGGTGAGCAGAACCGCGAACGGATCGTTGCTGCCGGATTCGACCTCGAGAATGGCGCCGACGCGCGGCCGCAGGCGCAGTCCGCGGGCATGCAGCAGAAAGAACACCGCCGCGGCGTCGGTCGAGGCCACGACCGCGCCGACCAGCAGCGCCTCGGTCCAGCTCATGGCGAGCAGATATTTGGCGACCGGCGCGGTCAAGGCCGCGGTCACTAGGACCCCGGCGGTCGCGAGAGTCGTCGCCGGCCCCAGCACGCTGCGAAAGGTGACAAACCGCGTGCGCAAGCCGCCGTCGAACAGGATGAGCGCCAGGGCGATCGAGCCGACCACGTAGGTCGTGCGCACGTCGTCAAACTTGATGCCGCCCAGCCCCTCCTCGCCCGCGAGCATCCCGACGATCAGAAACACCAGCAGCAGCGGTGCGCCGAAGCGCATCGCCACCAAGCTCGACATGATGCCCGCCAGAACCAGGAGGGCGCCGAGCAGAATGCCGATGCTGAGGGCGTCGAGAGCGGCCATGTGCGAATCCTTGGCTCCCATTGGTAATGCGCACGCGCCGCACGGCAACTGCTAATTATCATCCCAAGCTTTGTGAGCCTGCGCTGCGAAAGGAACCGCGTGACATCCAATCCCGCCGCTCCCCGCTCCGACGTACCGGCCACCGCCGCCGGGATCGCCTGCGGCGCCGGCGCCGCACTGTTCTGGGCGGCGGGGTTCGTCGCGGCGCGCCATGGCATCGCGATCGGGTTTTCGCCAGCCGACATCGTATTTCACCGCTTCGTCTGGGCCGGGCTCGTCTTCCTCCCGTTCGTCGCCCGCGCGGGCTTACGCGACCTCGGCGGGGTGGGCTGGGCGAAAGGGGTGGCGCTGACGCTCCTCAGCGGGCCGCCGATCGCGTTCCTGAGCTATGCCGGTTTCCTGTTCGTGCCGCTCGCCCATGGCGGCGTGATCCAACCCTCGTGCGCCACACTCGGCGGGCTGGCGCTGGCCACGTTGGTGCTGAAGGAAAAGCTGCCGGCGCGGCGCGCGGCAGGCGCGGCTGTCATCGTCGCCGGGCTTGCCGTGATCGGCGCCGACGCGCTCGTAACGATCGGGACGCACGGCCTCGTCGGCGACCTGGCCTTCGTCACCGCCGGATTGATGTTCGCGACCTTCGCGACGTTGCTGCGACTCTGGCGCATCGCGCCGACGCGCGCGGTCGCGGTCACCAGCGTGGTGTCGCTCGTCGATGTGACGATCCAGTGGCTTGCCGTCGGCTTCGAGCGCATGATCGCGTTGGGGCTTACCGAAAATCTCGTGCAGCTCGCCATGCAAGGCATCTTCGCCGGTGCGGGCGCGACCTATCTCTTCTCCCGCTCGGTCGTGCTGCTCGGCGTCGGCCGCGCCGCGGTGTTCCCGTCGCTGGTGCCGGGATTTACGCTTCTGATCGGCTTCCTCGTGCTCGGCGAAGTGCCTACTCTCGCGCAGCTCGCAGGCTTTGCCATCGTCCTCCTCGGATTCCGGCTGACGCAGAAGAGTTGATACGTCAACTGGCTGATCGGGTCGGCATCGCATTGCTCGCCGTCGTCCTCGCGAAAGCAGGTACGCGCTAACTCAAGGCCGTCATTGCCGGGCTTGACCCGGCAATCCATCCATTTTCGTAAAGAGTTCTTTGCGAAGAAGATGGATGCGCGGGTCATAAGCGCGTTCACGCGCGTCTTCGACGCGCTTCTGCCCGCGCATGACCGCCTATGGTTTTGGTCCTACACCCCGCTGAGCGTGCGCCGCGGCAGGTAATGCAGCACGCGCTGCTCCACCAGGATCACGGCGAGATAGGCAATGCCTCCGACCACGGTCAGCATGAGGATCGCGACGAACACCATCGCGGTATTGGCCTGGCCCTCGCCGAAGGCCAGCAGATAACCGAGCCCGAGATTGCCTCCCACCAGCTCGCCCACCACGACGCCGACCACGGCGAGCGTCGAGGCGATGCGCAAGCCCGCGAACAGCGGCGGCAGCGAGGCCGGGAACTCGATCTTCCAGAAAATTTGCGCGCGCGTCGCC
>DASWFH010000279.1:0-2432 GCA_036394355.1 Allostellaceae bacterium
CGACCACCCAGGCCGCGATCAGCATGCCTTCGATGAAGCGGTGCGGATCCTGCTCGAGGTAATAGCGGTCCTTGAAGGTGCCGGGCTCGCCTTCGTCGGCGTTGACCGCGAACAGGCGCGGCGCCGGCTCGGCGCGCACCAGCGTCCACTTGCGGCCGGTCGGAAAGCCGGCGCCGCCGAGGCCGCGCAGCCCAGCGTCGCTGACCGCCTTGATGATGTCGTCGCGCGTGCGCGCGCCCTTAACGCAGGCCTTGAGCAGCGCATAGCCGCCGGCGCGAACGTAGCGCTCGAAATCGTTGGGGGTCGGATAGGCGTGGGCGTGCGTGCCCTGCGCAACGGCGGCCGCCACGTTCTCCGTCGTCGCCCCCATCACCTGCACGTGGCCGACGGCGCAGACCGGCGCGCGGTCGCAAGCGCCCATGCAGGGCGCGGGCACGACCCGCACGTCCGTGCCGAGCCGATTGGGTAACGTGCGCAGGAGATGCTCGGCGCCCGCCATGGCGCAGGACAGCGAGTCGCACACGCGCACGGTGAGCGCGGGCGGCGGGGTCTCGTCTTCCTTCACCACGTCGAAATGGGCGTAGAAGGTGGCGACCTCGTAGACCTCGGTCTGCGCGAGCTTCATCTCCTGGGCCAGCGCGGCGAGATGCGCGGCGGAGAGATAACCGTAGCGGTCCTGGATCAAGTGCAGATGCTCGATCAGGAGATCGCGCCGGCGCTCGCGGTCGCCCAGCAGCGCGCGCACCTGCGCCAGCGCCTGCGGCTCGACCTGGCGGCCCTTGGGTGTCTTGCGCGGGCGGTTGCGCCGTCCCAGACCTCGATCGTCGGTGCGCGCGTCCATGTTGGAATCCTTCTCAAGCCAGAAGAACGCATGGCGTTGATTAAAAACAAGCCCCCAATTACCATCGATCGATTGAGATCTTCTATCAACTGTGCGAGGCCGCAAGCGCCGTTCCGCCGGAGCTACCACCTTGATCGATAAGCTCGAATTCCTTCTGGCCTTGGCCCGCGAGCGGCATTTCGGCCGCGCCGCGGAGGCCTGCGGGGTGACCCAGCCTACGCTGTCCGCGGGGGTCAAGCAGCTCGAGGACGCCATGGGCGTGCTGCTGGTCAATCGCGGCTCGCGCTTTCGCAGCTTCACGCCGGAGGGCGAACGGGTGCTTGCTTGGGCGCGCCGGATCGTCGGCGACGCGCGCGCCATGCGCCAAGAGCTTGACGCGTTGCGTCACGGACTGACCGGGCGGCTGCGGATCGCCGCGATCCCCACCACGCTGGCGATGGTGGCGAGCCTCACCACGCCGTTCCGCATGCGCCATCCCAACGTGCAGTTCACGATCCTGTCGCGCACCTCGATCGAGGTGCTGGCCGAGCTCGAAAATCTCGAGATCGACGCCGGCGTCACCTATCTCGACAACGAGCCGCTCGGCCGCGTGAATGCGTTCCCGCTCTACCGCGAGCACTACCGCCTGTTGACGTCGTCGGACGCGCCGTTCGGCAACCGCACCACGGTGACCTGGGCGGAGGTGGCCAAAGTGCCGCTCTGCCTGCTCACGCCCGACATGCAGAACCGGCGCATCATCGACGAGCTCTTGCGCGGCGCCGGCGGCACGCCGCAGCCCACGCTCGAATCCAATTCCATGATCGTGCTGTTCGCCCATGTGCGCACCGGCCGCTGGGCGAGCGTGATGCCGGCAAAGCTCGCGGAGACGCTGGGGCTGACCGAGACCATCCGCGCCATTCCCATCGTCGAGCCGCAGGCCGTGCACACCATCGGGCTCGTCGTTCCCGCGCGCGCGCCGATGACGCCGCTGACCGCGGCGCTGGTGGCGGAGGCGCAGCGGCTAGCGCCGCAACTCGACGCGGTCGAGCCGCGCGAGCGCAGGGCGAGGCGGCGGGGATAGGCGAGATTTTCCGTGATTTTTCGTGGCTACATCGCGAAGCCATTTGACAAGCGGAGGTTACGGGGACAGCGGAACCAACCGCACCAGCACGGACAGCTTCTCGCCGAGGAAGAGCACGCGACGGACGGCCGCAGCGACTCGCGTGCGCGACGGGCGCAATCCAGGTTGTCGCAGCATCGCCAAGTTCCTAGCATCATGCGCAAAGGCGACGCCTTCCGGGAGCATATACATGAGTGAGTCACGCAACGTCGTGGGATCGCCGTCGCGGCGCCGCCTGATCAAGGCCGCGCTCGCGGGCCTCGTCGCGCCCGCCGTTCTGCGCATCGGCGCGGCATTCGCCGCCTATCCCGATCGCCCGGTCCGGATCGTGGTCGCCAACACCCCGGGTGGACCATCCGACATCATCGCGCGCTTCATGGCAGCCGCGATGCAGGAGGCGATGAGCGCCTCGGTCGTCGTGGAGAACAAGGGCGGCGGCGGCGGCAATATCGGCATGGGCTACGTCGCGCGCGCGGACGCCGACGGCTATAC
>DASWFH010000280.1:0-3400 GCA_036394355.1 Allostellaceae bacterium
CAGAACGCGCGCGCGTTGCCGGGATCAGTCATGGAAGATGCATTCGTAGAGCACGTCCTCGCCGAGATTGAAGCGGCGCAAGCGCGGCCGCAAGCCCTGGTGCGGCTCGACGATCTCCGGCAGCGACAGGCTCGGGCGCCCAGAGCCGAGGATCACCGGCGCGACGGTAAGCTGCAGCCGGTCGAGCGCGCCGGCGACGAGGAAGCGCGAGATGGTGATGCCGCCGCCTTCGATGAACAGGAAATTGAGCCCGCGCGCCGCGAGCGTGCTGCGGATGTCGCGCGGCGCGAGCCCGCCCTCGCCACGTGGCATCGGCACGATCTCCGCCTGCCCGATCCGCTCCCCCGAGCGCGCGCGATCCGCCGCGGCCAGCACCAGCGTCGGCGCCGCGCCGTCCTGGAAGACGCGATGCCCGGGCCCGAGGCGACGCTCGCCGTCGATGACGACGCGCACGGGATGATCGCCGGCGCAGCGCCGCACCGTGAGCTGCGGGTCGTCGTGGCGCACCGTTCCGGCGCCGACGAGGATGGCGTCGGCGAGCGCGCGCATGCGGTGGGTGTGCAGCAGGTCTTCCTCGCCGGTCACCCAGCGCGATGCGCCGGCCGCGGTAGCGATGCGGCCGTCGAGGCTCTGGCCGAGATGGGCGACGGCATAAGGCCTGACGCGCGCCTCGGCGAGCGGCAGGTAAAGGTCGATCAGCGCCGCATGCGCGCCCGGCGCGTCATGCGCCGGCGCCGGCCGGGCGCACGCGCCGTCCTGGCGGCGCAGCGCCAACAGGCTGCGCCACAGGCTCGCCTCGTCATGCATCGGGCCCTCGCTCACAGCGGCGCGCACTATAGCCGATCGCGCCGGCATCGCGTAAAAGCAACGCATGCCACGGGCCTTGCCGACACTCGCTGCAATCGCGGCGATCATCGTTGCCGACGCAAGCGCGGGCTCCGCGCGGCCGGCGAGCGACGAGCGCGGCTTCGAGATGGTGAGCAGGGGCCTCTTCCCCGCCGTTGACGGCACCCGTCATTTCCGGCGGAAGGTGACCACCAGCACGTCGCGGTAAGCGGGCGTGGCGGGATCGAGCGGCTCGACCGCCGTCACGCCGTGATAGACGCGCGCGTCATGCACCAGCGCCGCGTCGAGCGGATCGGTGAGGGTGAAGCTGCCGAGCAGCGCGCGGTCGAGGCCGTGGATCGTCGTCGTGCCGCGCTTGATGTTGCGGCGGCGCACCAGCAGCACCAGCACGTAGTCGACGCCGTCGCGATGCATGCCTTCGGGCGTGGGCAGACCCGCCTCACCGGGCCGCGCCTCGATGCGGAATTGGTGCAGTTCGACATGCCAGGCGCGGATTTCGGGCGCGAGACCGCCGAACAGCGTGCGGCAGAAGCCGAGGATCGTCGTCAGACTCGCCCCATCGCCGATCTCCGGCTTGACCGGCTCGAACCAGCGCTCGATGCCGCCGTGCAGCGGGTTGTAGTCGACGCTCTGGTAGTGCGGCTGGTGCGGGCCGCGGGCGACTGCGCCCTGCTTGCCCGCGCCATAGACCGCGAAACGGCGGCGCCGGTAGCGGCCGCCATCGGCCATGTAGGTGTCGAGGGCGAGATCGTCCCAGCTCGCGGCGAAGCGGTCCCAGTCGGCCAGCGGGCCCGCCTGCGCCAGGAGCGGCCGCATCCGGTCGCCGGGCATGAAGGCGAACCCGTCGCGCGCCAGCGCCTTTTGCAGCCGCGGCGCGCCGCTCGGGAATGGATTGCTCATAGCGTGAGTCTAGCAGTCCGGGCGGCCGCTGTCGTGCCGACGCGCCGGCTGGCGCTTGGCGTGTCCGATGCCCATATTCAACCGTGCCGCTTGGCCTTTCAATTCTCCGCGAGGGTGCCGGGCAATGCCGGGTTGCAGCTTGTGAGGGCTGCGGTTTCCCGTCATTGTCGGCGCCGCGCAGACCGCCCGATCGACCGCCGGCCCCGCAACAAGGGCGGCACCGTGCCGGGCAGCCCATTGAGGACCTTGGAACCGTTGTCGCCGCGGCCCCTGCTGATCGATGCTGGATGGCAGCTGGCGCTGCTCGGCGGCGTGCTCGCCTTGATTATACGGGCGCTGATGCCGCTGACCGGGCTGGGCTGGCACGGCCTCTCCGCTGCGCTTGTCGCCTACGGCGCCATCGCGGCTGTGGTGCTCGCCGGTCTCGGCCAGCACGCGCCGCACCGGCGCTTCGGGCCCGCCAACCGGATGACGCTGCTGCGCGCCGCCTATACGGCGCTGCTGGTCGGCATCCTCGCCGAGGGACTGCGCATCGGCGAGGCCGGGCGCTGGGTCTTGGCGGCCTCCGGCGCGGCGGCGCTCACGCTCGACGGGGTCGATGGCTGGGCGGCGCGGCGCAGCGGCTTCGCCAGCCGGTTTGGCGCGCGCTTCGACATGGAGATCGACACGCTCTTCGTCCTCGCCCTCTCGGCCTTGGTTTATCGCACCGGACAAGCCGGCGCGTGGGTGCTGACCATCGGGGCGATGCGTTATATCTTTGTTGTCGCCGGCTGGCTGTGGCCGCCGCTCGCGGCGCCGCTGCCGCCGAGCCAGCGCCGCAAGAGGGTATGCGTCGGCGTGATCATTGCGATGCTGGTGGCGCTGGCGCCGCCGGTCGGGCCGATGATGGGACGCTGGCTGTGCCTCGGAGGGCTGCTGCTGTTGGCTTATTCCTTCGCTGCCGATTGTCTCCGGCTCGCCGCGCGCGGCCGCGGCGATGCGCCGGCGCCGGGCTGACGGAACCACGGGGAATGGGAATGATCGGGTATCAGATCGGAGTGGCCCCGTGCTGAACCGCAAGCCGGCTACGCTCCGCGTCGACGAGACGCGCGCGCTGCGCCAGATCGAGCGCGCGGTGACGGAACTGCGGCGCGGCGGCGTCGTCGTGCTGCGCGACGCCGGCGCGGCGGTCGTCGCGCAAGCGGCGGAGACGGTGAATCCGGACAGCCTGGCAAGGCTCAGGGCGCTGAGCGGGGCGGGCTTGTCGCTGGTGTTGACGCGGCGGCGCGCCGCCGCGCTTGGCCTCGCCAAGGCGCCGAGCGAGCCGGGCGGCGCCGTATTGCTGCGCGTCGCCGCCGATGCCGAAGCCAGGGACCTGCGCGACCTCGCCGATCCCAGCGCCGTGGCGACCGAGCCGCTGCCGCTCGCGACGGCATCGGCGGCGCTTGGCACCGCCGATGCCGCGGTCGAGCTGGTCAAGCTGGCGCGCCTGCTGCCGGCGGCGGTGGTGGGCGAGCTGCCCCTGCGCAGCGCCGCGGCGCTCGCCGAGCGCGAGGGGATCGTGCTGCTCGACGCCGGCGACATCGCCGCCTACCAGGTGACGGCCGCGCGCTCGCTGCGCCCGGTGAGCGAGGCGCGCGTGCCGCTCGCCGACGCCGAGAACACGCGCATCATC
>DASWFH010000281.1:0-5628 GCA_036394355.1 Allostellaceae bacterium
AGCAGGAGCAGCCGCTGGTCCTGGATCAGCAGCATGCCGATCTCCAGCCATTGCTTCTGGCCGTGGCTCAAGGCGCCGGCGATGCTGCGCTCGCGTCCGGCGAGGCCGATGGTGCGGATCATCTCGGCGATCACGTCGCGCTGCGCACCGGCAAGCTTGGCGAGGAGGGTACGGCCGATGCCGCGCGGCCCGGCCTGCGCCAGTTCGAGGTTCTCGAACACGGTTAGGTTCTCGAACACGGTCGGCTTCTGGAATTTGCGGCCGATGCCGAGATTGGCGATCGCCGCTTCGTCGAGCCGCGTCAGATCGTGGCTGCCGTCGAAGAACACCGTGCCGGAATCGGGCCGGGTCTTGCCGGTGATCACGTCCATCATCGTCGTCTTGCCGGCGCCGTTGGGGCCGATCACCGAGCGGATCTCGCCGGGATCGACGATGAAGGACAGGCCGTTCAGCGCCTTGAACCCGTCGAAGCTGACGGTGACGCCGTCGAGGTAGAGCAGCGGCGCGGTCTGCGCGTCGGCTCCCGGCACGGGCTCGGCGCTCATGGCGCCCCCTCCTCGCCCGGCACGGGCGCCGGCGGCGCGCCGCGTCCGCGCAAGCCGCGGAGCTGGCCGGTGACGCCGAGAATGCCCTTGGGGAAGGCGAGCGTCACCAGCACGAACAGCGCGCCGAGCACGAACAGCCAGGCCTCCGGGAGCGATCCGGTGAGCCAGGACTTGGCGAAATTGATCGCCACCGCGCCGATGATCGCGCCGAGCAGCGTGCCGCGGCCGCCCACCGCCACCCAGATGGCGATCTCGATCGAATTGGCGGTGGAGAACTCGCTCGGATTGATGATGCCGACCTGCGGCACATAGAGCGCGCCGGCGATGCCGGCCAGCACCGCCGAGACGGTGAAGACGAAGAGCTTGGCGTGATCGACGGAATATCCCAGGAAGCGCACCCGGCTTTCCGCGTCGCGCAGCGCCCGCAGCAGGCGCCCGAGCTTCGACGCGACGATGAAGCGGCAGGCGAGATAGCCCAGCCCCAGCGCGAGCACGGAGGCGACGTAGAGGCCGCGCCGCGTCGACGAGGCGTGCAGGTCGAAGCCGAAGATGTCCTTGAAATCAGTGAGCCCGTTATTGCCGCCGAAACCCATGTCGTTGCGGAAAAAAGCGAGCCACAGCGCGTAAGTGAGCGCCTGGGTGATGATCGAGAGGTAGACGCCGGTGACGCGCGAGCGGAAGGCGAACCAGCCGAAGACCAGGGCGAGCACGCCGGGCACCAGCACCACCATGAGCGCCGCGAAGGCGAAATGGTCGAAGCCCCACCAATACCAGGGCAGCGCCTTCCAATTGAGGAACACCATGAAATCGGGCAGCTCGGCGTTGGCGTAGACGCCGCGCGTGCCGATCTGGCGCATGAGGTACATGCCCATGGCGTAGCCGCCCAGCGCAAAGAAGGCGCCGTGGCCGAGGCTCAATATGCCGGCATAGCCCCAGATGAGATCGAGGCTCAGCGCAAGCAGCGCATAGCAGAGGTATTTGCCGAGGAGCGGCACCAGATAGTCCGGCAGTTGCAGCGCCGAGCCCGCGGGCGGCAGCGCATTGAGCAGCGGCACGCCGATGACGAGCGCGGCGCCGAGGCCGAGGAACCAGGCCCAGCCGCGCGGCGTCAGCAGGCTCGACGCACCCGGCATCGCTCAGCTCTCGGCGGCGCGGCCCTTGAGGGCGAAGAGCCCGCGCGGCCGCTTCTGGATGAAGAGGATGATGGCGACGAGCACGACCACCTTGCCGAGCACCGCGCCGGCGACCGGCTCCAGCAGCTTGTTGACGATGCCGAGGCTCATCGCGCCGGCGAGCGTGCCCAGCAGGCTGCCGACGCCGCCGAACACCACCACCATGAAGCTGTCGACGATATAGATCTGGCCGAGATTGGGGCTGACATTGCCGATCTGCGACAACGCCACCCCGGCCATGCCGGCGATGCCCGAGCCAAGACCGAAGGTGAGCGCATCGACGCGCGCGGTGGCAATGCCCATGGCGGCGGACATGTCGCGGTTCTGCGTCACCGCGCGCATGTGGAGGCCCAAGGTGGTCCGGCGCAAGAGGAGGGCGAGAGCGCCGAGCACGGCGAAGCAGAAGATCAGGATGACGATGCGGTTCCGGGTGAAGGTCGCGCCGCCGATCAGGGTGAAGCCGCCGGTCATCCAGGACGGGTTCGCCACCTCCTGGTTGGTCGCGCCGAAGATGCTGCGCACCAGCTGTTGCAGCACCAGGCTCACCCCCCAGGTGGCGAGCATCGTCTCCAGCGGGCGGCCGTAGAGGAAGCGGATGATGCCGCGCTCCAGGGCTATCCCCACCGCCGCCGTGGCCAGGAAGGCGACCGGCACGGCGGCGAGGAGGTAGCCGTCGATCCATTGCGGCGGCAAGAAGGCGCGGAAGAGCTGCTGCACGACGAAAGTGCTGTAGGCGCCGAGCATGATCATCTCGCCATGCGCCATATTTATGATGCCCATCACGCCGAAGGTGATGGCGAGGCCGATGGCGGCGAGCAGGAGAATGCTGCCGAGGCTCAAGCCTTCGAACAGCGTCACGGCGAAGCCGATGAGCTTGAGCCGCCCCTCGACCGCGCTCAGCGCTGCGTCGATGGCGCGGCGCAGCTCGGGATCGAGATCGGCGGCGTCGCGCTGCTGCGTGAGCACGCTGCGCACCTGCGGATCGCTGGATTGCGCCAGCTCGGCGACCGCGGCGAGGCGCTGCTCCCGGGAGCCGCTGCCGACCCGCGCGGCGGCGAGCGCGAGCGCGAAGGCCGCGCGCACCTGCGGATCCTTCTCCGCGGCGAGCGCCTTCTCGAGCGCTGCGCCGCCATCGGCTGCCGGATGCTTTAGCGCCTCCTGCGCCGCGCTCAGGCGATCCTGCAGCCTGCCGCCGACGAGCGTGAGGCTGCCGAGCGCGGCGTCGATGGCGCCGCGCAGCCGATTGTTGACGAGCACCTTGTCGAGCGCATCAGCGGCGGCCTCCCCGAGCGGAGTGCCGTCGAGCGGGTCGAAGGTCTTGAAGTGATCGCCCTCGGGCTGGGCGAGCACGACGCGATGATCCGCGGTGACGTAGAGCGCACCGTCGTTGAGCGACCTGAGCACTGCGACGGCCCGGCCGTCGCCCAGCGCGCCGATATCCTGCACCGCCTGGATCTTGGCGGCGAAATCGTCGGCGCCGAGCTGGTCGACCAATTGCTTGAGATCGGCCGCCGCGGCGAGCGACGGCAACAGCAAGAGCGCGACAAGCGCCGACAGGACGCACCGGAACATCACGATCCTCTCGACCAATCCCCCGAGATTGGTCGGCCGGGCCCGGCGATCGGGGTGGCCAGACCCGGCCGTTCCTCCACCCTAGTTCACGAGAGTCTTGTACTTGGGCTCGGTACAATTCCCGCAAACCCAGGGGAAGCTCCAATCGGCGACCTTGCCCTTGTCCTCGGGCAGGTAGGGGCTCCACGCGTCCGCCTTGATCGCGTTCTTGGTCTGCCAGACGATGTCGAATTGGCCGGTGGGCTGGATCTCGCCGATCATCACCGGCTTCGACAGGTGATGGTTGGTGTTCATGACGGCGATGAAGCCGGACGGTGCCTGCACCTTCTGGCCGTACATCGCCTGGCGCACGGCATTGACGTCGGTGGTGCCGGCCTGCGTCACCGCCTGAGTCCACATCCTGAAGCCGATATAGGTCGCCTCCATCGGGTCGTTGGTGACGCGCTTGTCGTTCTTGATGAAAGCGTGCCACTGCTTGATGAAGGCCGTGTTGGTCGGGTTCTTCACCGACTCGAAGTAGTTCCACGCGGCGAGATGGCCGACGAGGTTCTTGGTGTCGATGCCGGACAGCTCCTCCTCGCCGACCGAGAAGGCGACGACGGGGATGTCGGAGGCCTTGATGCCCTGGTTGGCGAGCTCCTTGTAGAAGGGCACGTTGGCGTCGCCGTTGATGGTCGAGACCACCGCCGTCTTCTTGCCGGCGGAGGCGAATTTCTTGATCGCGGCCACCTCCGTTTGCCAGTCGGAGAAGCCGAAGGGCGTGTAGTTGATCATGATGTCCTCCGCGGCGACCCCCTTCGACTTCAGGAACGCCTCGAGGATCTTGTTGGTGGTGCGCGGATAGACGTAGTCGGTGCCTTCGAGCACCCAGCGCTTCGCCTCGCCGCCTTCCTTGCCCATCAGATACTCGACCGCCGGGATCGCCTGCTGGTTCGGCGCGGCGCCGGTGTAGAAGACGTTGTTCGAGCTTTCCTCGCCTTCATACTGCACGGGATAGAAGAGCAGGCCGTTCAACTCCTCGAAGACCGGCAGCACCGACTTGCGCGACACCGAGGTCCAGCAGCCGAACACCACGGCCACCTTGTCCTTCTCGATGAGCTCGCGCGCCTTCTCGGCGAAGAGCGGCCAGTTGGAGGCCGGATCGACCACCACCGCCTCGACCTTCTTGCCGAGCAGCCCGCCTCGCTTGTTGACGTCGTCCACCATCATCAGGACGGTGTCCTTGAGCGTCGTCTCGCTGATCGCCATGGTGCCGGACAGCGAGTGCAGCACGCCGACCTTGATCGTGTCCTCCGCCTCGGCCGAAGCCAGCATCGCCGAAACCGCCATCGCGCCGGCCATCGCCAGCGCCCCCGTGAATTTTCTCTTTTGCATTGGCCACCCCTTTGCCCGTTGAGCCGGCGGGATCCACGCCGCTATCGGCCAAAGGGGCAAGATTCGGGCCAAGCGGGCGATGCGCTTGATCGTCCAGCGGCTTGGTCCGAATGCCAGCGGCGCGAGTGTCTGGCCTTGCCGTTGCTGGGTGTTTTTTGCTCACGCTGCCTAACAAATGATCGGCAAGGCCACCGGGTTGCCCCTGGAAGCGGCACTGGCGAACGGTGGGGTAGCGCATCCGGCGCTTGAAAAGCCCAGCCCTTTGTTGCAGCGAGGTAGCGCGCATGTTGAGATGCACGGACAGCGAAAAGGCTGGGGCAACGCGCCGCGCAGGGGACGGCTCGGCAGCGGAGGGGGCGGCTTGGTCGATCTGACTTGCAAGTTCGACGTGCTGGTGGTCGGCGGCGGCAACGCCGCGCTGTGCGCCGCCATCAGCGCGCGGCGATCCGGGGCCTCCGTGCTGGTGCTGGAGGCGGCGCCGCGTTTCTATCGCGGCGGCAACACCCGCCACACCCGCAACATGCGCTGTGCCCATGACAGCGCCACGGAGACGCTCACGGGGCCCTACACCGAGGAGGAGTTTTGGGACGACCTGCTGCGCGTGACCGGTGGCCACACCGACGAGGATCTCGCCCGCTTCATGATCCGCCAGTCGAAGGAGATGCTGCCGTGGATCGCCGCGCAGGGCGTGCGCTTCCAGCCCTCGCTCGGCGGCACGCTGAGCCTGGGGCGGACCAATTCCTTCTTCCTCGGCGGCGGTCGGGCGATGCTCAACGCGCTCTATCTCACCGCCGAGCGGCTCGGCGTCGAGGTCGCGTATGACGCCGAGGTGGTCGCGCTTGAGATCGATGCCGGCATGTTCCTGTCGGCGACCGTGGCGCGGGGCGAGGAGCACATCGTCGTCCGCGCCGCCACGCTCGTCGCTGCTGCCGGCGGCTTCGAGGCCAATATCGAGTGGCTGAAGA
>DASWFH010000282.1:0-5037 GCA_036394355.1 Allostellaceae bacterium
ACGTTAAGCGAGCGGAGCTCGCGAAATACCTCGATCGGCCGGAAATCGTCCGCTACAGAGATGCCTACGAGCTGAGCATGTCGGAATACGTTCGCTGGGGCGAGGGGCTCGGCGACATGGTGACGAGGGTGCTCGTCGAGGATCTTGCCCAACGCCTGCCCCGAAGCCAGGCTTATGCGGCTTCGGGCCCGCTCACGCTGCCAGCCCCCAATGTCACGATCGAAATCAACATCGATAGATTCGAACTCGATCCATCCGACGCCGTCGTCCTTGCTGCTCAATGGGTGGCCCACCGCGAGCGGAGCGGCGACAGGATTCGAGCCGAGCAAATCCGGGTCGCCGTGGGTTCAAGCGACACGACAGCGCAAATCGCCGCGATGAGCGACGCGCTGGGCCAGCTTGCCGACCGAATCGCAAGCGCGCTCGCGGCCTGAGCGGACCTCGCCAGATCGAAAGTTTCAGCCCCCACTTCTTCGCCCTAGAACATTTCAACCTTGGGGAGCCCCGCCACAGAAGCTCCAAAGGCGCTGACCAACCATGTCCGGGCCGGCGCGCGCCGACCAGGCGCGCAACCGTCATCGTTGCGATGTCACGGGCTGGCCCTTGCGCAGTTCGGCGAGGCGCTCGGCCGTACGTTGCGCCCAATAATCCATGGCCTTCTCGGCATCGCCCCATTGCCACACCCCGGCATTCTTTATGCTCATCCCGCCCGAACGCCGGTCGACCGCGGCCGCGAGCCGTTCGCCGGTCACGGAGTCCAGGACCTCGCCCTCGCTCTGCGCCGAGCCGACAAAGGCATAGCTGCCGGTCGCGAGGTTCTTGGCAGCGCCGAGAACGCGTGCCTGCGGAACGATCACGGAAATCGTGCGCAGCACGGGCGTCGCCGTCGTCGCATCGGTCAACGCGACCCTGAGTGTCATCACGCCCCGCCCAGGCTTGTTCGCCAGAGTAAAGTCTTTCGAGAGGTCCTGTTCGAGCACATGATAATAATAGCTGCTCAGCATCTGCTGATCCTTCTCGCTGAGCTGTTGGTCCGGACCAAGTCCGACTGTTACCGGCTCGAGCATAACCTTGTCATACCGGCTCCATCTGGCGTTCGGGTTGAAATAGACGAGAAGGGCCTGGTCCTTAGCTCCGGGCTCGAGCTGCGAGTAGTCCTTGAGAAAGCCCGACGTCGGAACGGTGCTGCCGGATTTCGGTTTATCCTGCTCCGTGACCGAGCAGGCGGACAATGCGATCACGAATAGCGCGGCGAGGGTGATCGTGACCGCTTTCGGCGAGTAGAGGTTCTTGAGCGCGTTTCCATAGGCGCTGTTGAGCGCTTGCAGGTACTTGTAAAAGATCGTCTCGGCCTGCTGCTTTAGTTGCGGATCGATCTTGTGCGCGAATGCAGGCGCCGCCGCCGCCAGTGCGATGGCGGTCATCATGGCTGTGCGAAGCATGGCCTGTTCCCCGTAGCGCGTGCCTGTTGAACCGGCTAGCGGTTGCCTCCCGACACGGCACGGTCTCGTGAAAAGGGTACTCCCACCTGTCCTCGGAGGCGACGGTATTATTTATCGGGCCGCGCCACGTCAGCTGAACTTTCCTTCGCCTACATTCAGTCTCGCCGGTTGAGCAAGTGCGTAACCGCCCGGCCTTCCAGACGCCGCCTTTCCTGTTCCGCAGGCCCCTGCGGTTCAACTCGTCGGCTATGCCTTGTACGGACACGACGCCGGAGGCGCGGCGTCGCCCCATTGCCACGCCCCGGCATTCTTTATGTTCAGCCCGCCCGAGCGTCAGTCGACCGCGACCGCGATCCGTCAGCGCTGCTGGGCCAGGGGGCAGCCGCCCTCTTCCAGCGACTGGAAGGCCTGGTCGCCGGGGATGGTGCCGAGGATCTTGTAGTAGTCCCAAGGCCCGCGCGATTCCGACGGCTTCTTCACCTGCGCCAGGTACATGTCATGGACGAGGCGGCCGTCGCGGCGCAGCCGCGCGCCGCGCGCGTAGAAATCGTCGACCGGCAGCGCGCGCATCTTGGCAACCACCGCCTTGGCCTCGTCGGTGCCGGCGGCCTCGACGGCGCGCAAATAGTGGCGGATCGCCGAGTAGACGCTGGCATGCACCATCGTCGGCATCGCCTTGTGCCGCGCCAAGAAGCGCTTGGCCCAGGCGCGGCTCTCCTCGTCGCGGTCCCAGTAGAAGGCGGTGACGAATGTCAGGCCCTGCGCCGCCTGGAGCCCAAGGCTGTTGACGTCGGTGATGAACACCAAGAGCGACACCAGCGACTGGCCGCCGGCGACGAGGCCGAACTCGTTCGCCTGCTTGGTGGCGTTGATCATGTCGCCGCCGCCATTGGCGAGCGCCACCACCTTGGCGCCCGACGATTTCGCCTGCAGCAGGTATGACGAGAAGTCGGCGTTGTTGAGCGGGTGGCGCACGCCGCCCAGCACCTTGCCGCCGCTCGCCAGCACCGCCTTGGTGGTGTCGGCCTCGAGTGAATGGCCGAAGGCGTAGTCGACGGTGACGAAGAACCAGCTGTCGCGGCCTTGCTTGGTCACCTCGCGCGCCAGGCTGGTGGTGAGCGCATAGCTGTCGTAGAGCCAGGCGACGGCCGTGGGCGAGCAGGCCTTGCCGGTGAAATCGGTGGTGCCCACCGCGGTCGCCACGGCGATGCGGTTGCGCTCTCGGGCGAGCTGCTCGACCGCGAGCGCAACGGAGGAATTGGCGAAGTCGATGGCGAGGTCGACCTTCTCGACATCGAACCACTGGCGCGCGATGGCGGCGCCGATATCGGCCTTGTTCTGGTGATCGGCGACGACGATCTCGATCGGCTTGCCCAGCACCTTGCCGCCGAAATCCTCGACCGCCATGCGCGCGGCGACGACCGAGCCCGGCCCGGCGAGATCGGCATAGACGCCGGATTGGTCGTTGAGCACGCCGATCTTGACCACGTCGTCGGAGATCTGCGCGCGCGCCGGCGCCCCGAGGCACAGCGCGAGGAGCGCTGCCGCAGCGATCCGCCGCCATTGCCGGATTGACCTGGGCATCGCTGCGCTCCCTCTCGCCGGCTGCTCCGAAAGTTTCCCGACGATAGCGTGCCCGACCGCCGCCGCAAGCGGCACGGGGGCGCGGCCTAGGCCGGCTCGCGCATCTGGCGCAGGATCTTTCGCGCGCGGTCCCACACTTCGACGGCGTAGCCCGGGCGCTCGCGCAGCAGCCTGAGCGCGGCTTGCAGCGCGTCCTCCTCGCCCGCGCACTCGATCTCCTCGACGGCGACGATAGCGTCGGCCTTGTTCAGGAAATAGCAGCGGTAGGTCGGCACGGAATGCCTCCACCTTCCTCCAACCGGGCATACGCGGGGGCCTCTCTTGGCGGAGGCGCGCGCATTTTGTCGTGCCAGCTTCACCCGAACCGGCAACGGATGCACGCTAAGATTGATTGGCGCATTTGGCAACCGGCGTGTCGTGCGCGACGACAAAGCGTGACGCAACGTCGCAGACGCGCCGGCGGGGGCGAAAAAAGAAACGGCCGGGTCGCCCCGGCCGTTTCGTGGTGGCTGTCGCGGTCGCGCCGTCGGCGAGCAACGGACGTGCGCGCGAGCCCCTCGCTTACGTCTACTTCTTGCCGGGGCCCTGATTGGGCTTGCCCGGCACGCCGCCGCCGAAATTCGGCTGGTGGCCGCCCTGCGGCTTCTGGGGGTGCTGCTGACCGTGCTGCTGGCCCTTCTGGGACCAATCCTGCTGCGGCTTCTGGGCGCCGGGCATGGGGCGATGCGAAGCTTTGTCGTTGCTCATGTGACTCCTCTTGGACCGAATCGAGGGCCCCAGTTTTGCCCGCGGCGATTAAGACGGGGTTACCGGCGGGCCTGTCCCGGCATTCGGCCCCGAGGGAAATGATCCAAAGTTGTCAGTAATTTAGATGGATGTCGCCGATCCCGGCGGCGGCCGGCGCCAGCTAGAAGGTGTAGCGCCAGCGCAACGTGGTGCGCTTCCACGGCTTCAGCACGTTGGTGCTGAAGGACAGGCGGCCGCCGGGCTTGTCGGGCGCCCCGCTGGAGGAGGAGAAGCCGAAGGACGAGCCGACATTGAGGCTGAGCCTGCCGGCCGCCTCGAGCGCGAGCGCCGCCTGGAACTTGCGCCCGACCCCGCCCATGGGGATGGGGAGGCGGCCGGCGGCATTCGACAGGTAATCGCCGAGATCGAAGCTGAGCGTCAGCGCTGCCTTGGCCGAGCCGGCGACGCTGTAGATGCCCGACTCCCGCGCCGCGGCGAAGGAGGAGACAGTGGCCCCGTAAGACCCGCCGGGGTTGTCGCCGGCGCCGTCGGCGGCGCCCAGCACGATGCTGCTCGTCTGCATCTTGACGGCGAGCGGGCCCAGATCGATCAGGGTGCGCTCGGCGGCGGCGCGTGGCGGGGCGAGTTTGACCTGTTTGCTGTCGCCGGCGGCAAGCGCCTCGGGCGCCGCGAGAAAAGCCGTCAGCGCCAGGGCGGCGCCGGTGGCCGTCGGTTTGCGCGGCCCGCAGGCCGCCTGTCTCTCGCCCAGTCCCCCCGCTTTGGCTTCGACGCAGTTGAAAGTGCGTTCGCTCAAAACGGCCGCGCACCCACGCGCACAGTGCGCCGTATTCTAGTCGCCGTCCTCGCGGAATGCGAGAAGTGCCTGTGTTATGGTTAAAGCGAGACGTTCGCATCCACCGTTCCGGTTGGACGCTTACTTAAAGTTTGAACGAGAGCGCGAGAAAATTGGAACCGGCGCGCGCGTGGCGAGTTTATGCCCGCACCGGTGGTGCGGATGGCGCGCGCCTACTGCGCCGGCACGGCGTCCAACGCGCCGGCGCCGTCGTCCGGCAGCGCGCCGTCGGCGAATTGCGAGAAGACGCAGGAGAAGAAGCCGGCGGTGAGGCCGAGTGCGACGAAATAGCAGAGATAGGCGAGCAGCTCGACGATCGGGCCGGCGAGGACGCCGAGCGCGTGGTTCAGGAACAGCGACAGCACGGCCCACAGCAGCGACACCGGCATGATGCAGGCGAGCCAGCCATAGAAGAGGGCGCGGGCGTTGCCC
>DASWFH010000283.1:0-1864 GCA_036394355.1 Allostellaceae bacterium
TCAGCGGCCAGAAGGCGGGCGTCGGCACCACCCCCAGCGCCAGCGCCGCAAGCGCCGCCATCGGCGCGGCGAGCAGCAGGCGCAGCCAGAACCAGGCGAGGCCGCGGCCCAGCAGCAGGCGCACCGACCAGATGAGCAGGATGAACGGCGCCAGCGCGGCGGCCATGCCGAAGATGCGGAACAGCCAGTCGACGATCCAGGCGCCCTCCTTGCCGAGCATGTTGCGCGGCACCGCATCGACGGCCATGTTCGCGCTCGGGTCGGCGCTGTTGTAGCTCACCATGGCGAGCGCGAGCAGGACGGCGGCGACCAGCAGCGCCAGCCCCATCGCCTCGAACAGGTGACGGAAGCGCGACGCCTTAGGCGTCTCGCCGGCGCGGCCGCGGTGGAGCGCGCTCCTGTCGCTCATGCGGCGCTCTCCGTCACAGCACGCTCAGCATGCGCTCGCTCAGCCGGGCGAAGGGATTGTCGGCGAGGCGGGCAAGCCTGGCATTGGCGGGCAATGACGAATCCTCGAGCGGTTCTGCGGGCGGCAGCGCCGGTGGCGACGTGCCCCGACGGCACAAAGCGGCAACATCATACGCGCGGCACGCTACCTCGCCAAGGACAGCGACGGAGGGACGCAGCATGTGGCAAAAATAGGGGTGCGGCCGACCAGGGATGGAGCGACGCCTCCCCTTCTCAAGGCAGGCCGTCGTCTCGCGGCCCGCTGCGACCTGCCGCCTCCACCAAGCCTACGGTCGGGAGAAAAGAGACCCAGAGGAAGACGCAGCAAAAACTGCGATAGCAGCAGCATTGTGAAGCACAGCTTCTGCGCCATGCAGAAAAATTGCCTAAATTTAAAGTCGATAGTTCTGGCGATTTGTTGGCTGGACGCTACTATCAGCGTGCTTTGCTTTGCAGGAGGCAACTATGCGGTTTCTTGGCATACTTCTTCGCGACGAGAGCGGCGCGACGGCGATCGAGTACGGTCTGATCGCTGCGCTCATCTCGGTGGTGATCATCGGTGCGGTGACGCTGGTGGGCACGCAGCTCAGCGGAGTCTTCAACAGCATCGGCAACTCGCTCTCGACGGCGTCGTAACGGAAACAGGATCGTAACGGAAACGGGCCCGCGGCCGATCATCGGCCGCCATGGGTCAGGTCGGAAGGGGGCGCTCCCTTGCCAAGGGAGTGCCCCTTCTGTTTTAAGCGCGGCGCCGCCCTGAGCAAAAATAGGGGGTGCCGCAAAAGGCACCCCCAGGTCTCACCTACGGGAGGAAATGCCCGTTACTGGACCGTCTCGCCATGGAGCGACAGGTCCAACCCCTCGCGCTCGATCTCGACGTCGACGCGCAGGCCGATCACCGCGTCGACCACCTTGAGGATGACGAGGCTGACGACCGCGTCATAGACGATGACGATGCCGACGCCGACGAGCTGGTTGATCACCTGGCCGGCATTGCCCTCGATGAGGCCGGACGTGCCGCCATACTCGCTGATGGCGAAGACGCCGGTGAGGATGGCGCCGGCCGCGCCGCCTACGGCATGCACGCCGAAGGCGTCAAGCGCGTCGTCATAGCCGAACAGGTTCTTGAGCCACACGGCGCCGATGTAGCAGGCGAAGCCGGCGGCGACGCCGATCACCATCGAGCCGACCGGGCCGACAAAACCCGAGGCCGGGGTGATGGCGACGAGGCCCGCGACCGCGCCGGTGCAGATGCCGACCACCGTCGGCTTGCTGCGATGCGCCCACTCGATGAACATCCAGGTGAGCCCGGCGACGGCGGTGGCGATCTGCGTCACCGTCATGGCCATGCCTGCCTGCATTCCGGCCGTCACCGCGGAGCCGGCGTTGAAGCCGAACCAGCCGACCCACAGCAGCG
>DASWFH010000284.1:0-11779 GCA_036394355.1 Allostellaceae bacterium
GCCGGATGCACGCCGCAGCCGTGAGAGCGCGCCGATCCTCTTTACCGGCGCGATCGCTGGCAAGACCATGAGCGCGAGCGCGACGATGTAGCGGACGTCCGGCGTCCCGTGTCGCCGAAGCCGTCATCCGCAAACCCGGCCACGCCAGTGAAGGTCGCCCGATCGGTACCAGCCCGGCGCCTGCCCGTTCACAGAACGTCCAGCGAAAGTTTGATTCAGATCAAATTTGGTGGGCTGGACGTTCTGTGAACATACCTACGCGTGCACGCTTAGGTGCGCGGAGCGACCGAACAGTTAGCGAGGCGGCCGGCGTGGCGAGGGTGATCTGTCCATCGGTGAGGCCGTCGATCCGGCGCTTGCTAACCCCGATAATGGCTAGCCGATGCTAGCACTTTGAGGTGAACGTTCCCTTGCCGGTGCGGCGCCGCGGGCTCACTCTTTGGGGTATGTCTGAACGGAAAAGCCCCGCCCCGGCTGGTGACCTGGGCGGGACTCTTCGTCTGCCAAGAGCACGGGGACAAACATCATGCTCGATGGGCCACTGTAGCGACAAATCACTAATCATCGACTAAGGATTCTTGCAGGGAAGCTGCCGAAGTGCCACGACCCGCCATTGAGCGCCATGCAGATGCGGGGCTTCTCCTATCTGTTCTCGCCGCCAAGGCGTAGACGGGAGCGGGTCTAAAAACCTTGCCTTGCCCTGCCTCGCCATGGCATGCCCTTGGCCTTGGGAAAATCGGTCGTCTCGGTGCCCGCACATAAGCGGAACTCTCGGAAAAACGCGAAGCCAGGACCTTGATTTCCCTGACTTCGCGGCTAGGCAAGTGACAATAATGATCAGGCGATAAAACGCTGTGGACGGCGGCAGGGAGGTTGGTGGATGAGTGCGAGGTCTTGGCGGACGGTGAGCCTGGGGCTGGCTCTCCTGGTGGTCGCGGCGGCAAGCGGGCGGGCGGCGGAGCCGCTCAATCTTCGGGTTGGCTGGGCGGTGGTTCCGGGCCAGCTCACCTCGATCATCTTCGCCAAGAAGGACATCCTCGAGCATTACGGAAAATCCTATACCGTCGAGCTCGTGCATTTCCGCGGCAGCGCGCCGCAGATCACCGGGCTCGCGGCCGGCGAACTCGACATCGCGGCGTTCGCCTTCTCCTCCTTCGGCCTCGCCATCCAGAACGCGCATATGGACGATCTGCGCCTCATCGGCGATCTCTATCAGGATGGCATCGGCGACTATTATGCCAACGAGTATCTGGTCCGTGCCGACAGCCCCATCCGCAAGGTCGAAGACTTGAAAGGAAAAGTCTTGGCGACCAACGGTATCGGCGGCGCCGTCGACATGGCGCTGCGCAAGATCCTGCGCGATCATGGGCTCGAGGAGAAGCGCGACTACCAGATCGTCGAGGTCCAGTTTCCCAACATGGCGGCCGCGCTCGAAGAGGGGAAAGTCGATCTCGCGGGGATGGTGATGCCGTTCGCGCTCATCGCCAAGAACAGCGGCAAGGTGCGCACGCTCTTCACCATGAAGGACGCGATGGGCGAGGCGCAGACGACGCTGATGGCGGCGCGCGCGCCCTTCATCGCCGAGCATCGGACCGTCCTCATCGATTTTTTCGAGGACTGGCAGCGGGCGATGCGCTGGTACTACGATCCCAAGAACCGCGACGAGGCGGTCAAGATCGTGGCGGACTTCACCAAGCAGCCCCCCTCGGCCTACGCCGACTGGCTTTTCACCAAGAAGGACTACTATCGCGACCCCGACGTCCTGCCCAACGTCAAGGCGCTGCAGAACAACCTTGACCTGCAGAAGGAGTTGGGTCTTCTCAAGATCTCGATCGACGTCAACGAATACTCTGATCTGTCGCTGGCAAAGGAGGCAGCGAAGCGGCCGCGCTGATCGCGGCGCGAGCATGACCGACTCCGGCATCTCCTTCCGCGCGGTGAGCCACACCTATCGCCCGCCGCGCGGCCAGCCGGTGCTGGCGCTCGACCGCGTCTCGCTCGACGTGCGGGAGAGGGAGTTCCTCGCGCTGCTCGGGCCGAGCGGCTGCGGCAAGAGCACATTGCTCTACCTGCTCGGCGGCTTCCTGCCGGTCGAGTCGGGGAGCATCAGCGTCGCCGGCCGGCCCGTCGCCGGGCCTGGGCCCGATCGCGGCATCGTCTTCCAGAATTTCGCGCTCTATCCCTGGAAGACCGTGCGGCAGAACATCCTCTACGGGCTCGAGAAGCAGCGCCGCCCTCGCGCCGAGCGCGAGCAGCGCGCGCGCGAGCTGATCGACCTCGTCCATCTCGATGGTTTCGAGGACAGCTTCCCCGCGCAGCTCTCGGGCGGCATGAAGCAGCGCGTCGCCATCGCCCGGACGCTCGCGATCGATCCGGCGATCCTGCTGATGGACGAGCCGTTCGGCGCGCTCGACGCGCAGACGCGCGCGCTCATGCATGAGGAGCTGCTCGCCATCATCCGGCGCGCGCCCAAGACCGTGGTCTTCGTCACCCACGACGTGCGCGAGGCCGTCTATCTCGCCGACCGCGTCGCCGTGATGTCGGCGCGTCCCGGACGCATCAAGGAGATCGTCGAGACGCGCTTTCCCCATGATCGTCCCGAGGAGATCGTCCGCTCCCGCGACTTCGCCGAGAAGGTCGATCACCTCTGGCAGCTGGTGCGCAACGAGGCGATCATCGCCCAGGGAACGCGGGCGCCGTGAGAGCCGCGCTCCTACGCTACGCGCCGCTTCTCCTCGTCGCGCTCGCCTGGGAGGCGGCGCCGCGCCTCGGCCTCGTCCGCCCCGACGCGCTGCCGCCGCTCTCGGCGGTGGCGCATGCCTGGGTCGGGCTGCTGGCCTCCGGCGATCTCGTCCGCCAAGGCCTGTCGTCGCTGGAGAACCTGGTCGCCGGCCTCGGCCTCGGCATCGTCGTCGGCGTCGCGCTCGGCATCCTCATGGCCTGGTACCGGCCGGTCGAGATGCTGGTCAACCCGCTCGTCCGCATCCTCTACCCGCTGCCGCGCTCGGCGCTCATCCCCGTGATGATCCTGTGGCTCGGCCTTGGCGCGGCGTCCAAGATCGCCTCGGTCTTCCTCGGCTGCCTGCTGCCGGTGGTGCTGAGCGCCTATAACGGCGCGCGCGGCGTCGATCAGGTGCTGGTATGGTCGGCGCTCGCCGCCGGCGCGAGCCGCCGCCGCGTGCTGTGGGAGGTGGTGCTGCCGGCGGCCATGCCCGAGATTCTCGCCGGCGTGCGCAACGCGCTGGCGCTGTCCTTCATCCTCCTGGTCGCGGCGGAGTTCCTCATCGGCCAGCGCGGCCTCGGCTATCTCATCTCCTTCCTCGGCGAGGGCGGCGTCTACGACGCCATGTTCGCCGGCGTCGTCACCGTGTCGGCCGTCGGCTTCTTTGCCGACCGGCTCTATCTGATGCTCATGGGCTGGATGCTCAGATGGCGGGAATGAAGGCGCTGCGGCACGGCCTCCTGCGCTGGGTGTCGATCCTGGCGCTGCTCGCCGCGTGGGAGATCGTCGCGCGCGCGCATGTCGTCAGCGCGTTCCTGCTGCCCGCCTTTTCCACCGTGATGGCGCGCCTGGCGGGCGATGTGATCTCCGGCGAATTGCTGCCCGGCATCGGCCTCACGCTCTACCGCGCGCTGGCAGGGTTTTCGCTCGCCGCCGCGGCCGGCGTCGCCGTCGGCATCCTCATCGCGCGCTCGCCGCTGGCGCGCTGGTTCCTCGATCCGCTGGTGTCGATCGGGCTGCCCATGCCGAAGATCGCCTTTCTGCCGGTCTTCATCCTGTGGTTCGGCGTGTTCGACACCGCGAAGATCCTCATGGCGGCGTTCTCGGCGGTGTTCCCGGTGATCGTCGCCTCTTGGGCGGCGGCCGAGGGCGTCGAGCGCGCGATGTTGTGGTCGGCCTTGAGCCTCGGCGCCGGGCGGCGCCAGCTCCTGTGGGAGATCGCGCTGCCGGCGGCGCTGCCGCAGATCTTCACCGGGCTCCAGGTGGCGCTGCCGATCGCGCTCATCGTCGAGATCGTCAGCGAGATGGCGATGGGCGGCGAGGGGATCGGCGGCACGATCATCATGCAGATGCGCTTTGCCGATTCGCCGGGCGTCTTCTCCGGCATCGTCGCCATCGCCGTCGTCGGCTCGATCCTGGTCAAGGCGATGGAGCTGATCCGGCGGCGCCTTCTGGTCTGGCATCCGGAGGCGGCTCGCTAAGCCCTCACACGGCTTTCCGCGATGTTGCCCGCGCCTCTGCGGCGCTCGCTCCGGTGCCCAAGGTCGGCAGGTAAATTTGAAACTGCGTGCCGTCGCCGGGGTGGCTCGCCACCTCGATGCGTCCGCCATGGTCGGCGACGATGCCGTGCACGACGGACAATCCGAGGCCCGTGCCTTCGCCGACCGGCTTGGTCGTGAAGAACGGGTCGAAGATGCGGCCCAGCGTGTGCTCGTCCATGCCGACGCCGGTATCCCGGATCGCCAAGCGCACGAGCTTGTGGCCGGTGACGGAATCCGGCCTGCCGCGCTCCGTGAGCGAGACGCTGATCTGGCCGATGCGGCCGTCGATGGCCTGCGCCCCGTTGGTGACGACGTTGATGATCACCTGGCGGAGCTGACCGGGATCGCCGAGAACGGGCGGCACGTCGTCGATCTCCTCGACGAGCCTGATGGTGGCGGGAATGCTCGCGCGCAACAGCCTGAGCGCCTCGCGCGTCAGCGCCGCGAGATCGACCGGCTGCTTTTCCACTCGCTCCCGCCGCGCGAACGCCAGGATCTGCTTCACGAGGTCGCGCGCCCGTGTCCCCGCCGTATGGATCGTCTCCAAATTCGTTCGCTCGCGGCTGCCTTCAGCGAGGCGGCGGGCGGTCACCTTGGCCAACGACAGCACCGGCACGAGCGTGTTGTTGAGGTCGTGGGCGATGCCGCCGGCCAGCGTGCCCAACGCCTCGAGCTTCTGCGAATGCTGGCGCTCGGCCGCCGCCTTCTCCGCGTCGAGCGCGCCCAGCCGCAGCGCTTCGAGCGTCGCCGCCATGCTGCCGAACTCGTCGCGTTGCGGGAGTTGCGGCACCGGCATCGAGTAGTCCCGTCGCGTCAGATGCTCGATCGCGTCCGTCAGCACCTTCACCGGGCGCAGCACGCGATTCCGCACCAGCCAGAGCGCGAAGGCGCTGATCACCGCGACGCCGACCAATCCTACAATGACGAGGACAAGGCGCCGCGCGGCTTGCCTCTTGCTCATCTCGGCGTGGCGATCGATCAGATCAACGGCGATGGCGCCAACGTTCATTAGAGCCGGAATTTGGTTCGCCACGCAAACGTCGTTCCATTGGTCCGGTGAAAGTTTTCGCTCGGCGAGGGCTTGCCGATCGTTGGTGAGCAGGCCCTGGTAAATCGCGTCTCGTTGGACGGTCGACTTCTCGCCGGCTGCTTTGGCCGTTGCAATGGCGTGAAGCAGCTCAACCGGCGCTCCCGGCCGCGCCAGCAGGTCATCGAGGATGCGCCATGTCGCGCGGACGTCCTCGCGAAGTACGGTTATCTTCGCCCGGAGTTCGGGTGGGGCGCGCCGACCGCCGACGACGTGACGCCGGATGAGCAGGCATTCATCCCCGACGGCTTCCCGGATGTCCCAGGCGAGTTGCCGGGCCGTGACCAGCTCGGCAATCATGGGGTCGGTCAAGCGTATTTCGCCTGACTCGATTCGGGCCAAATCGAGCAGTTCAGTGATCACGGCGGTCGCTGCCTCGAACCACTTCGACATGCTCTTGTCGCGCATCTCCCTCGGTAGGCTCAAATCGAGCGTCTCGATCTCTTGCCATGCCGGTTGCATTCCCACCCAGCGCTCGCGAATGGAGGCGATACGATCGCCGGCGCCAGGAATGATCTTCGGGTCCATGCTCGCCGAGGCGCGCGCCAGCATGGCGTCATAATCCTGGTGTAGTTTCTTGAACTTTGGCGTCGGATTATCGTCCCCGTAATGGGCGCCCAGAACCTGGGCGCGGACCAGTCGGGCCCCAGCAACGGTTTCATAGGTGATGCGATCGAAGGCGGCGACTGCCTGGACGTGTCGCGCCCAGGAGAATTCATGCCAGGCCGACGCCAGCACGATGGTCAACGTGACCGCCAAGCCCAACGTCAGGCTCAGCAGGCTGCTATGCAGAATGAGCCCGACCGACGCTGTTGAGGACTTGGCCGCGCGCTTCATTTCCTTCCGCCGGAAGAGCAGGGTCGAGCAGAGCCGAAGGGTGCCCCGTCCTTGGCCTCCTTGCTCAATAAATAGTTGAAGCATACTAAGGAACGATGAAGGACGGGTGATCCGCACCAAGGGTTCGGCCCGGCCGCGCCGAGGTCTTGACTAGGTTCCCAGCACCGTCCCAAGGCCGATCCCGGCTTCTCCGGCGACTATTTTCTTGCCGTCCTCGAAGCGACAGCGCAGCACTTCGATGAAGCCGCCCTGGCCATGGACGATGATGCTTGTGGCGCTCGCCTCGACCACTTCGCCGCGGCGCGCGCCCTTGACCTGGGCAAAGGTCCCGGCGATGCGCTTGCGCGCGTCGAACAGGTAGAGGCGGCGGCCATCGATCGTCGTCCAGGCGCCGGGCGCCGGGTTGCAGCCGCGGATCAGGTTGTACGTGATCTCGACATGGTTGGCCCAGTTGATGTGCGACTCCGCCTCGCGCACCCAGCCTTCGTAGGTGGCTTGGCTCTCGTCCTGCCGGCGCTCCTGCGCCTTGCCGGCGACGACGAGGTCGGCCGCCTCGAGCAGGGCAGCCACGCCAAGCGGGAAGATCCGGTCGAAATAGAGGCTGCCCACGGTGTCGTCGGCCCCGATCGCCACTTCCTTCTGCAGCAGGACCGGCCCCTCGTCGAGCCCCGCCACGGGCCGGAAGATGCTGAGGCCCGTCCGGCTGCGCCCGAGGATGAGCGGCCAGTTGAGCGAGGACGGCCCGCGATGGAGCGGGAGCAGCGAGGGATGGAACTGGATCGTGCCGTGCCGCGGCACCCGGGAGAAGGCTTGCGGCACGAAGGCGGTGACATAGGCCATGATGCCGATATCCGCGTCGAGCCGGCGCAGCGCCTCGATCGCCTCGGGCGCGCCGTAGCGCGTCACGGCGAAGACCGGCACGCCCTTTTCCTCGGCGCCGGCGCGCAGCGCGTCGGGGCGGCTCCCTGGCGCGTCCCGGGCGACGAAGACGCCGGCGACCGCATCGCCGCGCGCGAGAAAGGCGTCCAGCACCGCCTTGCCGAAAGCCTGCTGGCCGATGATCGCGACGCGCATCCCCGTTTTCCCCCTTCGGTCGCCGGGCGGCGGCATGGGTAGCAGACCCCGCGGACCTCGCCAACGGCTCTTAGGGACGCACGCCCTCGGGTCGAGAACCTGGCGTTTAGACGTTGGCGCTGCGCAGCGCGTCGCAGACCGCTTCGGTGACCTGCGCCGTCGTCGCGCTGCCGCCGAGATCGGGCGTGTGCAGCGCCGCGGTCGCGGTGACCCGTTCGATCGCCGCCATCAGCCGGGCGGCGGCCTCTCGTTCGCCCAGATGCTCGAGCATCATCGACGCGGTCCAGAAGGTGGCGACGGGATTGGCGATGCCCTTGCCGGCGATGTCGAAGGCCGAGCCGTGGATCGGCTCGAACATGGAGGGAAAGCGGCGCTCGGGATTGAGGTTGGCGGTGGGCGCGATGCCGAGGCTGCCGGCGAGCGCGGCGGCGAGATCGCTCAATATGTCCGCATGCAGGTTGCTGGCGACGACGACGTCGATGCTCCTGGGCTTCAGCACCATGCGCGTGGTCATGGCGTCGACCAGCTCGCGGCCCCAGCCGACATCGGGATAATCTTTCGCCACCTCGGCGGCGATCTCGTCCCACATCACCATGGCGTGGCGCTGCGCGTTGGACTTGGTGACGACGGTGAGCTGCCGGCGTGGCCGCCGCTGCGCCAGATCGAAGGCGAAGCGCATGATGCGCAGCACGCCGGTGCGGGTGAAGACCGAGGTCTCCGTGGCGACTTCCTCGGGCAGCCCGCGATGGACGCGCCCGCCATTGCCGGCATATTCGCCCTCGCTGTTCTCGCGCACGATCACCCAGTCGAGGTCGCCGGGCGCGCAGTTGCGCAGCGGCGGCGTGATGCCCGGCAGCACGCGCGCCGGCCGCACATTGGCGTATTGGTCGAAGCCCTGGCAGATCGGCAGCCGCAATCCCCACAGCGTGACGTGGTCGGGAATGTTCGGATCGCCCACGGCGCCGAAGAAGATGGCGTCGCAGCCTTTCAGGCGCTCCAGCCCGTCCTCCGCCATCATGCGGCCGTGCTTGCGGTAATAGTCCGAGCCCCAGGGAAAATGCTCGACCTCGAGGCGGAAGCCGCCGTCGCGCGCCTCGAGCGCGGCGAGCACGCTGAGCCCGGCGGCGATGACTTCCTTGCCGATGCCGTCGGCGGGAATGGCGGCGATTCGATACTGGCGCATGACGACGCGTTCCTCCCGCGGAGCCCGCCTTGTCCTATCGCGGCGCGGCGCGCGCAGCAAGGCCTTGCGGCTGCAGCGGTGCCCACCCCATGATGGCGCCGGGCCAGCACCGAGGCACCTCATGACCAGCGATCCCGGCCGCATCGCCAGCGCCGCGCGGTTCTTTTACGACATCCATCACGGCAAGAAGCCGCTGCCGCCGACGCCACCTGAGATCCGCGACGCCGGCATCGACGAGGCCTATGCCATCCAGGAGGCGCTGCAGGCGCTGTTCGTGCCTGAGCGCGGCGCCATCGTCGGCTACAAGATCGCCATCACCACGCCGGTGATGCAGCAGCTCATGGCCATCGACCGGCCGATGGCCGGAGCCATCTTCGCCAAGACGGTGCATCGCTCGCCGGCGACGTTGCGCCATGGCGATTACGGCCGCATCGCCGTCGAGTGCGAGATCGCCGTGCGGCTCGGCGCCGATCTGCCGGTGCGGGAGAAGCCCTATACCAGCGACGACGTCGCGGCCGCGGTCGAGTCTTGTTTGCCGGCCATCGAGCTCATCGAGGACCATGCTTGCGACGCCTACAAGGAGGTCGGATCGCGCGGGCTCATCGCCAACAACGCCTGGAACGCCGGCGCCGTGCTCGGGCCGGCGGCGACGGCGTGGCGCGCGCTCGACCTCGCGGCGATGATCGGCGCCATGGCGATCAACGGCGCCGAGATCGGCCGCGGCCGCGGCGGCGACGTGATGAACGGGCATCCTTTTCATGCGCTCGCCTGGGTCGCCAACACCGTCGCGGCGCGCGGGCGGCCGTTGCGCCGCGGCATGATCGTGCTGACGGGAAGCGTGGTCAGCACGCAATGGCCCAAGCCCGGCGATGCCGTGAGCGTGAGCTTCGCCGGGCTCGGCGAGGCGAGTGCCCGCTTCCTCTGATCGCCGCCGCGCCGCGTTGCGCTTCTACCGGCTCTTTCCGCTGCTGCTGCTCGCGCCGATGGCGGCGTGCAGCGCGCTGTCGCCGCTCAAGGCGGTGCGCGCCACGCCGGACGAGCTCGCTTTCGAGTATGCCGATGACCGCGCCGGCGATGCCGCGCGGCAGGCGTCGCTCTATTGCGCCAATCTCGGCCGCTCGGCCAGCCTGCGCCAAGTGACGCGCGAGGCCGGCGCCGTCAGCCTCGCCGTGTTCGATTGCCGCTAGCGGCGCCGCCCGTAGCGCCACCACAGATAAGCGCCGCCTGCCACCACGGCGAGGATCACGAGCGCGGCGATCAGCGGCGCGACCAGGTGCAACTCGTGGACATAGACGAGAACGCCCTTGCCGAGCCAGAAGGAGAGGATGCCCCAGAACGCCACCCAGAGCGCGGCGCCGATCGCATTGAGGATGAGGAAGCGCAGCCAGTGCATCTCGAGCGTGCCGGCGACGATGCCGTTGAATTGCCGGAGCACGAGGACGAAGCGGGCGAAGACGATCACCCAGGCGCCATAACGGTCGAAGAATTCCTCGACCTGCTTGAGCCGCTCGTCGGTGATGCCGAAGCGCGCGCCGTAACGCACCATGAGGCGATGGCCGCCGGTGCGGCCGATGAGGTAGCCGATGTTGTCGCCGACGACCGCGCCGAGCCACGCCAGGAACAGCAGGACGTAGATGTTGAGCGCGCCGGCGGAAGCCAGGATGGAGCCGGTGATGAGCAAGGTCTCGCCCGGCGTCGGCAGGCCGAAATCCTCGAGCAGGATGCCGAGCGCCACGGCGAGATAGCCGTAATCGCCGATGACGCGCTGCAGCTCGCCGAAGAAGCCCGGGAGCACGCGGCGCTGCCGTTTTTGGCGATAGCTAGGAAGAGGCGCTGCTGCGGCCGCCGCCGCGCGCCGCCGACCAGCCGTCGGGATCGTCGAGTAACGCCTTGACCGCGGCGAATTGGAGTTGCTCCGGGCTGAACAAGACCGATTCCGTCTCCAGCAGGATGCGGGAGGTGATCTCGGCGGGATCAGCCGCTGGGGTCGTCGCCATCGCGCGCCTCGTTCTTGGTTCTGCGCGCCCGATCTTTAGGGCGGAATGCCGTGCGGAGCAACTCGGCTCTGCTGCGGCCCAGGATGTTCTTTAAGGCCGCGAACCCATAAATCCGGACTGCCAGCCGGCGAGTTTCCGCTACCCGGGCGATTCTGTTGCCAAATGCTCCCTTGGGACTATTGTGGTATGCGGCGGAAGGCTCGGAGACCGCGCTAATCCGTCGTCGACCTATAAAACCGATGGGAGGGGAAGATGCCTGGTGCAACTCGAGGCTTCGACGCTGTCGTCATCGGCGCCGGCTTTTCCGGCATTCACATGCTCAAGGCGCTGCGGGACAGATTGGGCCTCAAGGCGCGGGTCTATGAAGCCGGCGAAACCGTCGGCGGCACCTGGTACTGGAACCGTTACCCCGGCGCGCGTTGCGATTCCGACGCCTACATCTATTGCTTCACCTGGGACAAGCAGCTCCTGCAAGAGTGGGAATGGTCCGAGCGCTATCCCGAGCAGCCGGAGATCCTCCGCTATCTCGAGCATGTCGCCGTACGCCATGATCTGAAGCGCGACATGCAATTCAACACGCGCGTGACCGGCGGCGAATTCGACGAGAGCATCAATCAATGGCGGGTGCGCCTCGACAATGGCGAGGAGGTCACGGCGCCCTACCTCATCGCCGCCGTAGGCAGCCTCTCGCACACGAACCTGCCGCCGTTCAAGGGCCTCGAGAAGTTCAAAGGCAAGTGGTGCCACACCAGCCGCTTCCCGCAGACCGGCATCGACTTCACCGGGAAGCGTGTCGCGGTGGTCGGCACCGGCGCCACGGCGGTGCAGGCCATTCCCGAGATCGCGCAGCAGGCGAAGCAGCTCACCGTATTCCAGCGCACCGCCAATTACTGTGTCCCGGCACGCAACGGCAAGGTCGACCCGGAGCTGGTCAAGTCGCGCAAGGAGGACTACGACGGCATCGTCAAGCGCATCCGCGAGTCGTTCTTCGGGCAGGAGCATTATTTCATTCCGAAATCGGCGCTCGAAGTCACCGCCGAGGAGCGCGAGCGCGAGTTCGACCGGATGTGGGACGCCGGCGGCTTCGCCTTCTGGCTCGCCAACTACCAGGACATGTTCTTCACGCAGGAGGCCAACGATCTCTGCGCCGACTACATCAAGCGCAAGATCCGCACGACGGTGAAAGACCCGGCCGTCGCCGAGAAGCTCATCCCCAAGGGCTACGCCTACGGCACCAAGCGCCAGCCGCTCGACACCAACTACTACGAGACCTTCAACAAGGACAACGTGCTGCTGGTCGACGCCAAGACCGACGGGCCGATCGAGGAGATCACCGAG
>DASWFH010000285.1:0-3891 GCA_036394355.1 Allostellaceae bacterium
GGGCGATGCTCGCGATCGGCGCCTTGGTCTCCTCGAGCGCGCGGCGCGCCGCGTCGACGCGCAGGCGCTCGACCGCCTTCGCCGGCGTCGTGCCCATGCGCCGGGCATAGACGCGCGCGAAGTTGCGCGGGCTCATGGCGACGCGCGCGGCGAGCGCCGCGACGCCGAGATCGTCGGCGAGATGCTGCGGCAGCCAGTCGTGCAGCGCGGCGAAGCCGCCATCGTCGCGCGCCTGGCTCTCGAGCAGGGCGCTGAACTGCGACTGGCCACCCGGGCGCTTGAGGAAGACGACGAGATGGCGCGCCACGCGCAAGGCCATGGCGCGGCCGAGATCCTCCTCGACCAGAGCCAGCGCCAGGTCGATGCCGGCGGTGACGCCGGCGGAGGTCCAGATCTTGCCGTCGCGCAGGAAGATCGGGTCGGGCTCGACGGCGACGCTGGGGTAGCGCCGCTGCAGGGCGTCGCAGGAGCCCCAATGCGTGACAGCGCGCCTTCCGTCGAGCAGGCCCGCCTCCGCCAGCAGGAAGGCGCCGGTGCAGACGGAGCAGACGCGCCGCGCCTCCCGCGCGCGCTCGGCGATCCAGCGGATGAGCGCGCGCTCCTGCACCGCCGCGCGCGAGCCGAGCCCGCCCACGGCGACGAGCGTGTCGATCGGCTCGGCCGCGAGCGCCGTGAGCCGCTGGGTGGCGATGGCGAGGCCCGCGGAGGTGGTGATCGTGCCGCCGCGCGGCGAGACCAGGCTGAGGCGGTAGGGATCGGGCAGGCCGGAAGCGGCGCAGAGGTCGCGCGTGCTGGCGAAGACCTGGAACGGGCCGGCGATGTCGAGCAGCAGCGCCTGCTCGAAGGCGACGAAGACGATGTGGCGCATGGGTGCGGCTGGCCTTGGCTGAAAAAGAGGGAATTATGTCATTTCTGCCAATGGCTGTCCCTGCCAAAGTTGTAGCACTCATGGTCCACTCCGGAGACCCCGCCCATGGCCGCCGCACCCGCTTTCCGCATCGGTTTCCTGCTCTTCCCGCGCCTGACCCAGCTCGACCTGACCGGCCCCTACGAGATCCTGTCGCGCCTTCCCGGCGCCCGGATCGAGCTGGTCGCCAAGACGCTCGACCCGGTGCGCTCCGACCGCGGCCTTGCCATCGTGCCGACCACGACGCTCGCCGCCTGCCCGCCGCTCGACCTCGTCTGCGTGCCCGGCGGCCCCGGCACCAACGACACGCTCGTCGACGCGGAAATCCTCGATTTTCTGCGGCGAACCGCCGCCGGCGCCCGCTATGTCACCTCCGTCTGCACGGGGTCGCTGACCTTGGCCGCCGCCGGGCTCCTCCAGGGCAGGCGCGCCGCCTGCCATTGGATGTCGCGCGACCTGCTGCGCCGCTTCGGCGCCGAGCCGGCGGCCGAGCGCGTCGTCATCGACGGCAAGTTCATCAGCGGCGGCGGAGTCACCGCCGGCATCGATTTCGCCCTCGCCGTGGTGGCGCAGCTGCAGGGGCGCGAGACCGCCGAAGCCATTCAGCTCATGGTCGAATACGACCCGCACCCGCCCTTCGACGCCGGCACGCCCGAGCGCGCCGCGCCGGCCATCGTCGCCCGCGTCAGAGAGCGCGCCGCGCCGTTCATGCGCGAGCGCGAGGCCGCCGTCGGCCGTGCCGCGGCGGCGCTGGGCACCGGATGACCGCTGCGGGCGTCCCTGTGCTGGATGCCCGATTCTCCCCGCAGACCGCGGCATTGACGAAACTCAATGACCTGCGGCATGTCGCCCGCTACTCTCTCCAGCATGGGCCGGCGCGCGTCGCACTCGCAGCCAGGGAGGGGCCGCGCTTTGTCGCGCGCGGTGGACAGCGCCGCCATTCTTGAAACCGCCGCTGTCGTGTCCCATTTGGACCTCATCGTCACCGTCGACACCATGGTGCCGCATCTCGCCGGCGCGCTGAGCCGGCCGGTGCAGACATTGCTCCATTCGAGGCCGATCGCTGCCGAGCTCGCGCTGATGGGTGTGCACCCAAGCACAAGGACGCGCCATGCCGCCCCGTGACATCGAAACCTGGATGTGGGCCGAAGCCTGCGACGCGCTGGCGCGCGCCGAGCGGCTGCACCGCCAGTTCTTCCGCCTGGGAATACCCGACAAGCGCCCGCTCTGGGAGCCGCCGGTCGACATCCTTGAGACCGAGGACGAGCTGTGGATCATCGCGGCGCTGCCCGGCGTCGAGGCGCCGCAGGTCGAGATCAGCGTCGAGCACGGCGTGCTCGTGATCGCCGGCGAGCGGCTGGCCCCGGCCTTGAAGCACGCCGCCGTCATCCATCGGCTGGAGATTCCCCAGGGCCGCTTCGAGCGGCGCATCGCCCTGCCTGCCGGCCGCTTCGAGCTTGATCGCCGCGATATCACCGATGGCTGCCTGACCCTGACCTTGCGCAAGCTGGGATAACGAAATGGCCAGCAACGAAAAACCTTCCGCAAATCCGTCGGAGACGCGGTCCGAGCTGCCGCCCCTGCCTTCGGACGCCATCGTCATCATCCCCGTGCGCGGCACGGTGCTGTTCCCAGGAACGGTGCTGCCGATCACGGTCGGGCGGCCACGCTCGATCGCCGCCGCCCAGGAGGCGGTGCGCCGCGAGCTGCCGGTGGGCCTGGTGCTGCAGCGCGATCCGCAGATCGAGGATCCCGGCGCCGCCGACCTTTATCTGGTCGGCACGACGGCGCTCGTGCTGCGCTACCTGACGGCGCCCGACGGCTCGCACCACATGGTCTGCCAGGGCCAGCACCGCTTCCGCGTCATCGAGTTCCTGCCGGGATATCCGTTCCTGGTCGCGCGCATCGAGCGCGTCGGCGAGACGGAGGTGCGCACGCCCGAGCTCGAGGCGCGCCTGCAGCATCTCAAGAACCTGGCGCGCGAGGCCCTCGAGCTGCTGCCGCAGGCGCCGCCCGAGCTCGGCGCCGCCATCCAGGGCGTCAATGGCGGCGGTCAGCTCGCCGACCTCATCGCCAGCGTCATGGATCTCGAGCCCGCCGAGAAGCAGCAGGTGCTCGAGACCTTCGACGTGCTCGAGCGCATGAAGCGCGTCGCCGAGCTGCTGAGCCACCGCATCGAGGTGCTGCGACTGACGAACCAGATCAGCCAGCAGACCAAGAACTCGATGGAAGGGCGCCAGCGCGAGTTCCTGCTGCGCGAGCAGCTCAAGACCATCCAGAAAGAGCTCGGCGACGACGATCCGAAGAACGAGGAGATCGCCGAACTGCGGCGGCGCATCGAAGCGGCGAAAATGCCGCCGGAAGTCGAGCAGCAGGCCCTCAAGGAGCTCGCGCGCCTCGAGCGGATGCCCGAGGGTGCGGCCGAGTATGGGATGGTGCGCACCTACCTCGACTGGCTGGTGGAGCTGCCCTGGTCGGTCATGACGGAGCGCCCGATCGATATCGGCGAGGCGCGACGCGTGCTCGACGAGGATCATTTCGACCTTGCCAAGGTGAAGCGGCGCATCCTCGAGTATCTCGCGGTGCAGAAGCTCAAGCCCGGCGGCCGGAGCCCGATCTTGTGCTTCGTCGGCCCGCCCGGCGTCGGCAAGACGTCGCTCGGCCAGAGCATCGCCCGCGCCACGGGGCGCAAATTCGTGCGCGCGAGCCTCGGCGGCGTGCATGACGAAGCCGAGATCCGCGGCCATCGCCGCACCTATATCGGCTCGCTTCCCGGCAACATCATCCAGGCGATCCGGAAAGCCGGCGCGCGCGACTGCGTGTTGATGCTCGACGAGATCGACAAGCTGGGATCCGGCATCCAGGGCGATCCCTCGGCGGCGCTGCTCGAGGTGCTCGACCCCGAGCAGAACAACAGCTTCCGCGACGCCTATCTCGGCGTCCCCTTCGATCTCTCCGCCGTGATGTTCATCGCCACCGCCAAC
>DASWFH010000286.1:0-2686 GCA_036394355.1 Allostellaceae bacterium
CATAATCCGGCGCGCGCCCAGACAAGGACATGGTCGACCGCGCCTGGATCGACCGCTTCCGGGGCTTTTGTCATTTCCATCTGTGCAAGGTCTGAACGTCGATTGTCGGTGAACACCTCCGCTGTCCACCCAGTGCAGCCGTTCATACTGCCCAGCTTGAATGTCGCCTTAGGGGTCATTCTGTGGATTCGTGAAGCACGCCCGCCTGACCGAATGGGACCCGATTCCAGACATCCGGTTTGGCTTGTCTTGGCTTATGAGCGCACGGCCTAACGCAGCTCGGCGATCTCGGTGAGCGCCGCCGGATCTTCGAGGATGATCCAGCCTTTGGCGAGGCGGATGACGCCGCGGCGCTGCCAGCCGCGCAGGCAGCGGTTGACGCTCTCGCGCGTGCCGCCGATCATGTTGCCGAGCTCGCGCTGCGACAGCGCGACCTTGGGCTTGGCCGCGCGCGCGGCCCCCGCCGGGCGCAGGGCGGTGCGCAGCAGCACCTTGGCGAGCCGCACCGGCAGCTCGAAAAAGGCGATCTCGGTGATGTGCTCGTCGGCCTGGCGCAGCCGCTTGCACAGAACTTCGAGCAGCCTGAGGCAGGCCTCGGGATTGCGCTGGAGCGCGGCCAGCAGGTCGCGCCGCTCGAGCGCCACCAGCTCGCAATTGGTGTGCGCCACGGCATCGGCCGAGCGCTCGCCGCCGTCGAGCAGCGCGATCTCGCCGAAGACTTCGCCGACCTGGAGCTCGCCGAGCACGATCTCCTTGCCCTGCGGCGAGGGCGCGACGATGCGCACCGTGCCGGCGATCACCGCCATCATGATGTCGCCCGGCGCGCCGACGCGGAAGATGACGTCGCCCACCTTGTAGCGCCGCCGCTGCGCCCGCGCGGCGAGCTGGCGCTTGGTGGCGTCGTCGAGGACGTGGAACAGCGCGCAGCGGTCGAGCAGGCCGCCGATGGCGTCGGGTATGTCGGCGATGGTCGCGATGGCGGCGCCTCCCACAGGAGTGGTTCGCTGCCGGCGGCAGGGCCGGGCCCGACACCATTGTCTCCCCTGCGGCACCAAAAGCAACAGCGCGGGCCGGCGACGGGATCGGCCGGTTGTGCGCGGCGCCGGCTCAGACCGGGCTCATGCCGAGTGGCGTCATCGCCGCCAAGGCCGCCGACACCGCGGCGGCGAGCCAGCGGACCCATTTGCCGCTGATGCGATGACCGGCGGCATGGCCGGCCAGGACCGCCGGGATGTTCGCGAGCATCATGCCGAGCGTGGTGCCGGCGACCACCGGCAGCACGGTGTCGAATTTCGCCGCCAGCGCCGCCGTCGCCAGCTGAGTCCTGTCGCCGATCTCGGCGCAGAAGAAGGCGATGGCTGTGGCGACGAAGGCGCTGCCGGCAGCGCGGTTGGCGACGCGGCTCTCGTCGAGCTTGTCGGGAATGAGCGCCCAGACCACCATGGCCAGGAACGACAGCACGAGCCCCCAGCGCAGCACCTCCGGCGCGACCGCGCTCGCCACCCATGCCCCGGCCAGCGCCGCCAGCGCGTGGTTGAGCGTCGTCGCGACGAGAATGCCGAGGATGATCGGCACCGGCCGCCGGAAGCGCGAGGCCAGCAGCAGCGTCAGGAGCTGAGTCTTGTCGCCGATCTCCGCGAGGGCGACGACGCCGGTCGAGACGAGCAGCGAGTTCATAAGGGTCACCGGGGCCGGGCGAGGATGGACCATTGGCCTCGATGCCCTCGCCCGGCTTGGGTTGCGGCATCGCTACCAAAGGTCTCGCCAAGCCGGCAGGATGGACGACCCTGCGAACCGCCCGCGCCATGGCCGAAGCCAAGTGTGTTGACGCGGGCGCCTCTGAATGCCGAGGGCGACTACTCCCCGATGACGGTGCGCAAGATACGGCAGGGGCGCGCGCGGAGGCAAGCCTCCTCTCCCGACGGCAGTGGTTCAGTTCGACTTGTAACAAGCCGTGACTGGCGTTGCGCCGAGCCTATGGCGGCGCCATCTTCGCACGGGCGGTGGAGAACATCGTGGCGCTGATCGACGATCTTCAATCGGGCCCGAAGAAGAAGCGCCGCCCCTATAGGAAGCGGGCTGGTTAAATGAATTCCGCCCTGGTCTTGATTGGCGTCCCGATCTGTGCGGCTTTTGGCGCTTCGGCCATCTCGTTCGCAAAGGAAAGGAGCGCGTGGTCCCTCCTACAGCTACTTGGTGCGGCGTTCTTATTCGTGGTCGTATTTACCCACCTCGCCGAAGCGTTCCACCTGTTCCCCTGGATGGGGTGGGGACTTCCTGACAGCGTCGGTCATTACGCCGACCTCATTAGCGCCGTCGCTGGCCTGATACTGTTCCCGACGGGGTACTTATCTCGTAGGCTTGCTAAGCGCAGAATTTCAAGCCGAGACACTAACTTGCCCACGGCTGGCCGATCGTCTGCCGCTCCGCTATAGCGCCGCCGCCTTGCCTGCGCGGTCCTGGCGGGCCGATCGAGAGAGTGTCGGTGTCATGTCGAAAACCACGCGCGCGACCCTTGCTCTCGACAAGGCGGCCGTGACCTACGCCGTGCAGGCCTATGACTACGATCCGAACGCCGAGCAGATCGGCGTGCATGCCGCCGAAAGCCTCGGCGTCCCCGCCGAGATCGTGCTGAAGAACTGATGGCCACGGTCGACGGCAAGCCCGTCTGCCTGCTCATCCCCTC
>DASWFH010000287.1:0-3276 GCA_036394355.1 Allostellaceae bacterium
CGAGCGGCATCTCGACGCGCTGCTCGACGCGCTGCGCTTCGACGCCCCGGAGCGCCCGCGCCTCGTCCACCGCCTCGACCGCGACACCAGCGGCGTGCTGGTGCTGGCGCGCAGCGCCGCGGCGGCGGCGAAGCTCGCCGCGTCCTTCCGCGCCAATGCCACGCGCAAGATCTATTGGGCGGCCGTGGTCGGCGCGCCCAAGCGGCGCCGCGGCCGCATCGACCAGGCGCTCGCCAAGCTGCCCGGCCCGGCCGGCGAGCGCGTCGCGCCCGACGATGACGAAGGCAAGCGCGCCGTCACCTATTACCGCACCGTCTCGCATGCCGGCGACAAGATCGCCTGGCTGGCGCTGCAGCCGGTGACCGGCCGCACGCACCAGCTCCGCGCGCATGCCGCGACGCTGGGCACGCCCATCCTCGGCGACGGCAAGTATGGCGGCGCCGCCGCGCATCCCGCGGGCGTGCCGCAGCCGCGCAAGCTCCATCTGCACGCGCGCGCGCTGGCGCTGCCGCATCCGCGCGGCGGCACGCTGGTGGTGACCGCGCCGCTGCCGCCGCATATGCAGGAGACCTGGGCCTTCTTCGGCTTCGACGAGAGTGAGGAGCGCGATCCCTTCGCGGATCTCGCGCCCGAGCGATGAAGCGCTTCTACAATACCGTCGCCGTGGTGCCGGCAGACCAGGGCTACGGCATCGCGCTGGACGAGAAGCCGCTGCGCACGCCGGCCAAGGCTGAGCTCGCCGTGCCGAGCCGCGCGCTCGCCGAGGCGATCGCCGCGGAATGGCGCGCGCAGGGCGAGGAGATCAAGCTCGACGCGCTGCCGCTGACGCGCCTCGCCGGCACCGCCCTCGACCTGGTGACGCCGCGCCGCGCCGAGGTCGCGGCCGAGGTCGCGCGCTATGCCGGCACCGACCTCGTCTGCTACCGCGCCGGCCACCCGCCGCAGCTCGCGGCGCGCCAGCACCAGGCGTGGCAGCCGCTCATCGACTGGGCGACGTTGCGCTACGACGCAGCCCTCGAGGTCACCGTCGGCGTCGTGCCGATCGCCCAGCCGGTGGCGAGCCTGCGCGCCTTCGCCGCGGCGGTGGGGGCCTATCCGCCGCTGGAGCTGGCGGCCCTCCACGTGGCGACGGCGGCCTGCGGCTCGCTGGTGCTGGGGCTGGCGCTGCTCGAGGGCCGGCTCGACGCCGACGAGGCCTTCGCCACGGCCCAGCTCGACGAGAGCTTCGAGATCGAGCTGTGGGGCGAGGATGCCGAGCTGACGCAGCGCCGCGCCCTGCTCAAGGACGACATCGCCCTCGCCCGCCGCTTCATCGACCTCCTCCGCGCCTGACGCCGGCGCGGCGGCGCCTGCCGCCCGAGTGCTACACAGTGCTACAGGTATTCAGCTTCCGGAAACGTCCGGCCGCGCCCCTCCTGCGCCCCGCGCCGCCCGTTCGCGCGATCCGGCGGCCGCAAATCCCGCGCAAATCCGCGGTCGCCGTCGTGTATGTCGCGCGGCCCGGGCGACGCGCGTTACACGTGAAACCTACATATTGCTCTCCGAGTGGACCATTTCGGCTGCGGGGTGCACCATATTCGGACCACAGAGTGCACCAGCCAAGCTTCAGGTGTGACTGATGCTCGGACCAACAAGAACCTGGGAGGGCGGGGCCGATGGCCGCGAGAAGGAGTGAAGCGCACCGTGGGCTTAGCGGGTACTCGCGGATACGACGGCGAGGACGAATTGCAGATCGCTGAAGCCCAAGGCTCCAGTCTCGACCGCCACCAAGCCGACATCGCGGAAGATGGGAGTCGCTTCGCGAAGATCGAAATCACGATGGGCACGCAGGTGTCCCATCAGACCGCGCCTGACTTCTGCCGGCCCACCGAAATCGACGACGAGCAGCCGTCCTCCCGGCTTTAGGACGCGGCTCATCTCGCCGATGCATTGCCGGCGCGCCTCGGGCGGCAGACAGTGAAGCACCGTCGTGCTGAACACGGCGTCGAACGTCGCGTCCTTGAACGGCAACGCCTCGGCCGTCGCCCGACGAAAATCGACATCGACCGCAGCCTTTGCCGCCTTCCTCCGCGCTCGCGCGATCATCTCGGGCGACGCGTCGATCCCGACGACCTTGCCCATCGGCCCCGCGCGATCCTTGGCGACGATGGCCAGGCTCCCGGTGCCGCAGCCCACGTCGAGCGCCGACTCGCCGACGCTGAGCCGTGCGAGCTCAACCACCTTCTCGCGATAGGTTCGCTCCGCGCCGCGCCAGAGGATGCGAAGCAGAAGGTCATAGGCCCAGGCCCAATGGAACACCCGACCGCTCGTCTGCGGCATGGGATCGCGATCGATGATCTCCGTCATGCTCAGCCCGCCATGGCGACGGCGTGGCGCGCGCGGGGCGAGGATCGGAGCTTGGCCGCGATGGTGACATGCGCCAGGAGCAGGATCGGGACGATCAGCGACGGGACGAAAGCCCAGGGCAGGGTCGTCATGGCCTGCGTGCCCGGCCCTTCGGTGAAGACGCGGAACGGGGTCCCGGGCGCCGAGAGCGCGCCGAGCGCAACCGCGACGACGAGGTCGAGCGCGCCGAACGCGTTCCAGAGGGCGAGCCACGCCCGGCGAACCTCGAAGCCGAGCGCCAGCATCGCCGCCAGGATGAGCGCCAGGCCGCCCGTGATCATGTCGCCCAGGCCGGCGGCCGGCGCGAAGGGCGCCGAGAGCCGCCCCTCGCCATAGAGCAGCAGGAAGAAGAGACCGCCGAGGCGCCAGGCGTGAACCGCCACCAGCGCCGGCATCGGCAGCGCGAGCAGCGCGTCGCGGAAGCGCGGGACAAGAAACCAGCTTCCGAACAGCAGAGCGAGGAGGCCCGCGAAAGGCAGCAGGTTCGCCGGGAACGGCCCCAGCGCGCCCGGCGCCAGCCCGCCCATCCCAGCAACGGCGACGATGACGCCGAGCCAGGCAACCGCAGCGGCGAAGGCGGCCACCCGGGTGGCGGCCCGAAGCGGCGGAAAGCCGATCAGGACGCCCACCAGGGTCGCGTAATACGCCGTCCCGAAGACGGCACCGATCAGATCGAGCATGGCGGGTTCTCCTCTCTGCTGGCGACCGTCCCGACAAGGTGGAACACTCCCGCCGTCTCCCCCGCGGAAAGAGCGTGTGAATTTATCGGTGGCGCTGGATCAGCGGGGTTGCGTCCTTCGACAGGCTCAGGATGAGGACCACCTTTTCTGCCATCTAGGGTAGGGGCCACGAAGAAAATCGCCTCATCCTGAGCTTGTCGAAGGACGCACC
>DASWFH010000288.1:0-1800 GCA_036394355.1 Allostellaceae bacterium
GCGCTGATCGGCGACGCGCAGCACCCGGGCGTTCTCGCGCTGCGCGCCGAAGGCAAAGGCTGGGGCCAGATCGCCCACAGCATGGGCATCAAGGTGGGCGACGCGATGCGCGCCGAGCGCCATGAACGCCTCGCGCGCCAGGACCGCGCCGAGCGGCCCGAGCGCCCAGAGCGGCCGGAAAAACCCGAGCGCCACGGCCGCTGATGCGCTGCCCCCTTGCAGTCCTCGCGCTGTGCCTCGCGCGGGCGGCGCTCGGCGCTGAGGGCGAGCTCGCCCTCGGCAGCGGCGTGAATTTCACCAGCGGTACCTACGGCGGCTCCGAGAGCACGCACATCCTCACGGTCCCGCTCACTGCCCGCTATGAGAGCGAGCCCTGGACTTTGCGCGCGACGCTGCCGTACCTGCGCATCAGCGGACCGAGCGCGGTCTTCCCGGGTGTCGGCCGTGTCGAGAACCGCAGCATTCTCGACAACCTGCTGCGCAGCCGGACGCAGAACGACCGGCGCAGCGTGAGCGGCCTCGGCGACGCGACGGCGTCGGCGACCTACACCTTGTATTCGGGCGGCAGCGCCAACCGCTCCGGCGTCGGACTCAGCGGCAAGCTCAAGTTCGCGACCGGCGACGAGAACCAGGGCCTCGGCACCGGCAGCAACGATGTCGCGGTGCAGGTCGACGCCTTCCAGGGCATCGGGCGCAGCACGATCTTCGGCGCCGTCGGCTACACCATGTTCGGCGACTCGCCGATCGCGAATTTCGACAACGTGCTGAACTTCGGCGTCGGCGCCTTGCAGCGCATCGATGGCGGCGACACCATCGGCGTCGCCTTCGACCTGCGCCAGGCCGGCAATCCCGCGCCCGCGCCGCAGCGCGAGCTGACGGCCTTCTGGTCGCACCGGCTGGAGGGCAACTGGCGCTCGCAGCTCTATGCACTGAAAGGCTTCTCGCGCGGCAGCCCCGACTGGGGCGGAGGCATCACCGCCGCTTATGTCTTCTGAGGACGACGGCGTGGCGAAACCCTTCAGGGTCGTGCAAGGCAGACGGCGCATGCTATGCGCCATGGCGATCAGGAGCCCGAAGTGGCTCGTGCTCGCCGACGCTTGTCGCGATCGCGCCGGATACGCCCGGCGTCTTCGAGCTGTGGGACGACGATGAGGTCGTCTACGTCGGCGCCACCTCCGACGCCACGCACTTCAACTGGGAAATCACCTACGACCCCGAGCCGCGCCAGCGCAAGCTGATCGCCGAGTTCGAGCTCGTGCATCAGCGCCCGCCGCGCCTTAATTAAGAAACCGCTTTCTTAGCGCGAAGAGCGCCACCGCCGCAGCGGCGGTGAGGACCGCGAAGGCGAGCCACACGGCCTCCCAGCTGCTTGCCTTGCTGATCAGCCCGCTCAGGAGCAGCGCGCTCCCCATGCTGAGCGAAGCGACCAGGGTCCAGCTGCCCTGGTAGGCGCCGCGGCGGCCGGGCGGTGCGAGGCGCGCCACGGCGGCGGGCACGGCGGAGCTGAAGATGATCTCGCCGAAGCTGTAGACGATGGTGCCGATGAGCAGCGCCATTCCCGCGCCCTGGATCAGCGCATAGCAGGCGAGCGCGCCGGCGACGATGGCGGCCGCGGCGCCGAGGAGCCGAAATGGCCCTTGCGCCTCGATGCGCGTCGCGACCGGGATGGCGAGCACCGCGACCAGGATGCTGTTCGCGCCGAGCACCAGGCCGATGTAGCCCTCGCCGAGGCCGCGCTCGACGCCATAGAGCGGCGATACCGTCACCAGCAGACCCATGCTGAGCGGGAAGACGAAGGCG
>DASWFH010000289.1:0-4483 GCA_036394355.1 Allostellaceae bacterium
CGAGGATGCGGTGGCGCCCGACGCCAAGGCGATGGCGCGCGCCAATGTCGCGGCGGCGCTGCGCGCCGGCGGCTACGGCAAGCGCGAGCTGGTGGTGCGCGTCAACGGCCTCGCCACGCCCTGGGGCTATGACGACATCGCCGCGGCGGCGGCGATGAAGGCGGATGCGGTGCTGCTGCCCAAGGTCGAGAGCGCCGACACGGTGCGCCAAGCCGAGACGCTGCTCGCCGCCGCGGGCGCGCCGACGGGCCTCGCCCTCTGGTGCATGATGGAGACGCCGCTCGGCATGCTGCATGCCGAGGAGATCGCCGCGGCGAGCCCGCGCGTCGCCTGCCTCGTCATGGGCACCTCCGATCTCGCCAAGGATCTGCATGCGCGCCACACGCGCGACCGGCTGCCGATGCTGACCGCGCTCGGCCTGTGCCTGCTCGCGGCGCGCGCCTATCGCCTCGCCATCCTCGACGGCGTCCATCTCGATCTCGCCGACGACGAGGGCTTCGCCGCGTCGTGCCGCCAGGGGCGCGAGCTGGGCTTCGACGGCAAGACGCTGATCCATCCCAAGACCATCGCCGCCGCCAACGCCGCCTTCGCCCCGAGCGACGACGAAGTCGCCTGGGCGCGCCGCATCATCGCCGCCCATGCCGAGGCCGAGGCCGCCGGCAAGGGCGTGGTGCTGGTCGACGGCAAGCTGATCGAGAACCTGCATGTCGAGGATGCGCGCCGCACCGTGGCGCTCGCCGACCAGATCGGCGAGATGGAGCGCGCCGCGGGGTAAAATCCCCCTCTCCCGCAAGGGGAGAGGCTAAAGAAAGGCTCGCCCGCGCTCAGATGTATCTGCCGATGAAGGATTTGATCTTGCCGATGAACGAGAAATCCTCGAGCACCTCGTCCTGGAGCTCGGCGCGGTACGAGCTGTAGTGCTCCGGTGCGGTGAGATAGAGGGTAACCAGGTCGGTCTTGGCGGCGGCCGCGGCCTTGAGCGATTTGACGGTCTCGTTGAGCCAGGCCTCGGCATTCTGGGCGACCGCTTGCCAGTCCTCGTCCTGTTTGATGTCCGGCGGCAGCGCGTATCTGCCGAGGAGTTCGCCGACCTCGCGTTGGCTCAGCCCGCCCCAGCTGAGGAAATCGAGATGGAACAATCCGAAGAGCGGGCGCGCCGCGAGCTTGTCGCCAAGCTCGTGATCCTTGAAGCAGGCGCCGGCGACGCCGTCGAGAAACATGGCGCGGAAATCGAGCGGGAATTCGCCGTCCTTGTCGCGCACGACGGAGCCGCGGTGGCTGATCGCCCCGACCGGCTTGCCCAACTGGCGGATGGTGGCGGCGATCACCAGAGCCGCATTGTCGCCGATATCCGGCGGATCACCCCGCGGCGGCAGCTTGGCCGCCATCGCGTCGGCGATCTCGTCGAAGCCGTCGGCGAAGATCGCCTCTGGCCCCATGCCCAAGCCGCCCTTGTCGTCGTTGTTGCGCGCCAGGTCGGTATCGGTCAGCAGCCTGTCCCATTGCCGCTCCTGCACGGCCCGGATGAGCTCAGGCTTGCGCTGGATCAGCGCCGATTTCAGGGTGTTCCAGGAAAGGCTATAGAATTCAAGTCTGAAGCTCATCGGTCGCTCCCTTGCGAGGTCGCGCGCCCGAAGCTAAGCGAAGAGGCTTAAGAAAATATTCAGCCGGCACGGGAGAGAGCGATGCCTGTCCAGCACGACGAGAGGTCACGCATGTCCAAAACCGATCTCGGCCGCTTCTTCGAGGATTTCCGCGTCGGCGAGACGCTGGCGCACGCGACGCCGCGCAGCGTGAGCGAAGCAGACGCGGCGCTCTATCTCGCGCTCACCGGCACGCGCTTCGCCGTCACTTCCGCCGACACCTTTGCGCAGCAGATTGGCTTCGCGCGGGCGCCGCTCGACGACTTCCTCACCTTCCACATCGTCTTCGGCAAGACCGTGCCGGACGTGTCGATCAACGCCGTCGCCAATCTCGGATACGCGCAGGGCGTGTTCGGCGCGCCGCTCTACCCGGGCGACACGGTGACGGCGCGCTCGGAAGTGATCGGCCTGCGCGAGAACTCGAACCGTCAGACCGGCACGGTTTATGTCCGCACGCAAGGTTTCAACCAGCGCGGCGCGGCGATCGTCGACTACGTGCGCTGGGTGATGGTGAGGAAGCGCGATGCCACCGCGCCGGCGCCGACGCCGAGCGTGCCGAAGCTCCCCGACGCTGTATCGCCGGAGGCGCTGATCGTGCCGGAGGGACTCGATCTCGCGCGCTACGACCGCATGCTGGCCGGGTCGCCGCATGGCTGGGGCGACTACGCCAAGGGCGAGCGCATCGATCATGTCGACGGCATGACCATCGAGGAGGCCGAGCACGCGATGGCGACGCGGCTCTACCAGAACAGCGCCAAGGTCCATTTCAACCAGCACAGCGAGGGCAAGGGGCGCTTCGGCCGCCGCCTCATCTATGGCGGCCATGTCATCAGCCTGGCGCGCGCGCTCAGCTTCAACGGGCTCGGCAATGCGTTCCGCATCGCCGCGCTCAACGGCGGCCGCCACGTCGCGCCGTGCTTTGGCGGCGACACGCTCTATGCCTGGAGCGAAGTGCTCGACAAGGCCGAGCTCGCCGGGCGGCGCGATGTCGCCGCGCTGCGCTTGCGCACGGTGGCGGCGAAGGATCACACCGGCGCCGATTTCCCGGACAAGGCGGGCGACGCCTATCATCCCGCCGTGGTGCTCGATCTCGATTATTGGGTACTCGTGCCGCGCTGAGCGAAAAGGCGAGGGGCGTCGGAACACCCTCGCGGGCACTCCGACGCCCCTCAAGGAGCCGTTGCCGGCTCCCAGGCTCGACGAGCGGGTGGGCTCTCTCCCACCGCCTGCGGCGTCCGGGCGGGACACCGCCTTCCTCCGGCGCGGGCCCTGTGACGGGCACCGTCAGCGCGCACCCCCTGCGTCGCGCCGATCACCGACCGCGAGACGCGTCCGTGAGGACGCATCCCCCTGATCCGGCGCCGTGGCGGCTATCCCAAAGGGAAGCCGGCGTCGCCGTGAGATCGGCGCGGGGCCTGGGAGCGCCCGCCTCGATGCTGCCGTCGCCGCGAAGCGCCGGCCGCATCGCCCGGAGAACTCGCCCGAAGGCGAGCTGTACGCCAATCCTCCGCGATCTCTTGCCGTTCACCCACCGCCAGATGGGCATCCGGTTCCCGATCGGACGGGCCGGCGCTCTCGCGAGCCACGGCCGAATGATCGTGGAGAAAGCCCTGTGCGACAAGCACTTTTGTTGCGGCAACCGAAGATTTCTGTGCATAATATTGCGCGATGCGCACAGCTTTTCCTTGGCTCTTCCCCAGGCTTTTCCACAAGCGCGACAGACGATCCGCGGCGCGGGCCGCTCGGCGCTGTACCGCGCCGCACCGGCTGCCATGCGCGGCGCGCGCGGGAGCGCATCGTTGACTCGCTCCGACCTGCGGGCTACATGAGCGACATCATCCTGCGCTCCATTCCGCGCGTTTGCCTGAGGCTCTCCGGATGACGCCTGCCGAACGGCCGCTCTCGCCCCATCTTCAGATCTACAAGCCGCAGCTTACCTCGCTGCTCTCGATCAGCCACCGCCTCACCGGCATGGCGCTCGGGCTCGGCACGCTGTTCCTGGTGTGGTGGCTGGTCGCGGCGGCGAGCGGCGATGCCGCATTCGCGGCGGCGCAAGCGTTCTTCGGCTCGTGGCTCGGCCTGCTGCTGCTGTTCGGCTGGACCTTTTCGTTCTTCTTCCATCTGTGCAACGGCGTGCGGCATCTCATGTGGGACACCGGCCATGGCCTCGATCTGCGCACGACCTACGCGACGGGCTGGGCGGCGCTCGCCGCGAGCGGCGTGCTGACGCTGCTCGCCTTCGCCGCCGGTCTGGCGGTGCGGGGCTAGCGGCGATGGACAGGCGGGAATTGCGTTCGCCGCTCGGTCGCGCCATCGGGCTCGGCTCGGCCAAGGAGGGCGTCGAACATTGGTGGGCGCAGCGCGTCAGCGCGGTGGCGCTGCTCGTGCTGGGCTTGTGGTTCGTCGCCTCGCTGGTGGCGCTCGCCGGCGCCGATCGCGCGACCGTGGCGGCGTGGCTGCACGGGCCGCTCGCGGCCATCCTGACGATCCTGACGCTGGCCGCGGTCTTCTATCACAGCGCGCTCGGCCTCCAGGTGGTGATCGAGGATTACGTCCATGGCGAAGGCTTGCGGATCGGCTCGCTCGTGCTGGTGCGGCTGTCGTGCCTGGCGCTCGGCGTCGCCGGGATCTTCGCGGTGCTGTGCATCGCCTTCGGAGCCTGAGAGAGAGCGATGACGCAAGCCTACAAGATCATTGACCACGAATACGACGTGGTGGTCGTCGGCGGCGGCGGCTCCGGCCTGCGCGCCACGCTCGGCATGACCATCGGCGGCCTGAAGACCGCCTGCATCAGCAAGGTCTTCCCGACGCGCAGCCACACCGTGGCGGCGCAGGGCGGC
>DASWFH010000290.1:0-5824 GCA_036394355.1 Allostellaceae bacterium
TGGCGCGGCTCAAGCCGCTCAACGCCTATGGCTGGTCGAAGCATCTCTTCGACCGCCGCGTCGCCCGGCTGCTCGAGCGCAACACGCCGCGGCCGCCGCAATGGGCCGGCCTCAAATTCTTCAACGTCTACGGGCCCAACGAGTACCACAAGGGCGCGATGAAGAGCGTCGTGGCGCAAATCTACCCGCGCGCCGCCCAGGGCGAACCGGCCCGCCTCTTCCGCTCGCACCGTCCCGACGTGCCCGATGGCGGCCAGAAGCGCGACTTCGTCTATGTCCGCGACTGCGTCGACATGATGCTGTGGCTCTACGACCATCCGGCGATGAACGGGCTCTTCAACATCGGCAGCGGCACGGCGCGCAGCTTCGCCGACCTCGCCGCCGCCGTGTTCCGCGCGCTCGGCCAGGAGCCGCGCATCGAGTTCGTCGATACGCCCGTCGAAATCCGCGACAAGTACCAGTATTTCACCGAGGCGCGCGTGGAGCGGCTGCGCGCCGCCGGCTACGCCCGCCCGCCGACGCCGCTCGAGGATGGCGTGCGCGATTACGTGCAAACCTATCTCGCCGCCGACGATCCCTATCGCTGAGAGCCCGCGGCCCGCATGCTCATCATCCCCTACCCCGACATCCATCCCGAGATCTTCTCGATCGGGCCCTTCGCCATCGGCAACTGGTCGCTGGGGCCGTTCGCCGTGCGCTGGTACGCGCTGGCCTACATCGCCGGGCTGATCCTCGGCTGGCGCTATTGCCTCGCCATCGCCAAGCGGCCGCCGCAGGTGGCGCGGCCGCAGGACGTCGACGACTTCCTCGTCTGGGCGACGATCGGCGTCGTGCTCGGCGGCCGCATCGGCTACATCCTGTTCTACAATTTCGATCAGTATGCCGCGCATCCCATCGAGATGCTGTACCTGTGGCGGGGCGGCATGTCCTTCCACGGCGGCGCGCTCGGCGTCATCGTCGCCATCATCCTGTTCTGCCGCCAGCGCGGCATTCCCATGCTGGCCTTCGCCGACATCATCGTCTGCGCCGTGCCCATTGGGCTCTTCTTCGGCCGCATCGCCAATTTCATCAATGGCGAGCTGTGGGGCCGTGTCACCGACGTGCCCTGGGCGATGGTGTTCCCCACCGGGGGACCCGAACCGCGCCATCCGAGCCAGCTCTATGAGGCCTTCCTCGAAGGCGTCGTGCTGTTCGTCGTGCTGTGGGCGCTGATGCGCTTCACCCCGGCGCGGCAGCGGCCGGGCACGCTGAGCGGCGTCTTCCTCATGGGCTATGCCATCGCGCGCATCATCGTCGAGTTCTTCCGCCAACCCGACGCACAGGTCGGCTTCCTGTTCTGGGGCATCACCATGGGCCAGCTGCTGTCGCTGCCGCTGCTGCTGGTGGGCCTCTGGCTCGTCCTGCGCGCACGGCCCGCGCCGGCCAAGGCGTGAACGCGCTGGCCGAGCACCTCGCGCGCCGTATCCGAGAGTCCGGCCCGCTCGGCGTCGACGAGTACATGGAAGCGGCGCTGACGCATCCGCAGCACGGCTACTACGCAACGCGCGATCCGCTGGGCGCGCGCGGCGACTTCGTCACTGCGCCGGAAGTGAGCCAGGTCTTCGGCGAGCTCATCGGCCTGTGGTGCGCCGACAACTGGGCGCGGATGGGGCGTCCCGACCCGGTGATCCTGGCCGAGCTGGGTCCGGGGCGCGGCACGCTCATGGCGGACATGCTGCGCGCCTTGCGCGTCGCGCCGGATTTCCGCCGCGCGCTGCGCCTCAATCTCATCGAGACCAGCCCGGTGCTGCGCGCGCGGCAAGCGGTGGCGCTCGCTGCCGCCGCGCCGCGCTGGCACGACAGCGTCGCGACGCTGCCGGACGGCCCGCTCATCCTCGTCGCCAACGAGTTCCTCGATGCGCTGCCGATCCGGCAGTTCGTGCGCGCCAGCGATGGCTGGCACGAACGGCGCGTCGCGCTCGGCGGCGACGGCGCGCTGACCTTCGCGCTCGACGCCGCACCGGACCGCGCCGCCGCGGCGATACCGCCGGCGTTGCGCGACGCTGCGCCCGGCAGCCTCTGCGAAGTCCGGCCGGCGGCGCAGGCGCTGGCCGCGCTGCTCGGCGCGCGCCTCGCCGCCCAGGGCGGCGTCGCCCTCTTCATCGATTACGGCCATTTCCCGAGCGCGTGCGGCGACACGCTGCAGGCCGTGCGCGGCCATCGCCGGCACGATTTACTCGCCGATCCCGGCGAGGCCGACCTCACCGCGCATGTCGATTTCGCCGCCGTCGCGGTCGCCGCGACCGCCGCCGGCGCACGCGCCTGGGGCCCGGTAACGCAAGGCGCGTTCCTCGGTGCGATCGGGCTCGCCGAGCGCGCGAGCGCGCTGCTGCGGCAGGCGACGTCGGCGCAGGCCGAAGCGATCGCCGCGGCCTGCCGGCGCTTGATCGAGCCTGAGGAAATGGGCACCTTGTTCAAGGCGCTGGCGCTGGCTCATTCGGCGCTGCCGGCGCCGGCCGGCTTCGCCGAGGACCTTGCCGCTTGATCACCATCGACGCGCTCGACACCGACGGCATCCGCCACGCCTTCTTCACCCGCGCCGGCGGCGTCAGCGAAGGGCTGTTCGCGTCGCTCAATTGCGGCCTCGGCTCGGGCGACGCGGAGGCCAAGGTGCTCGAGAACCGCCGTCGCGCCGCGGTCGCGCTCGACCTCGCGCCCGACCGCCTCATCACCTGCCATCAGGTGCACAGCCCGCAGGTGGTCGTCGTCGAGCGCCCGTGGCGGCGCGAGGACCGACCGCGCGCCGACGCCATGGTGACGCGCGCGCCCGGCGTCGCGCTCGGCATCCTCACCGCCGACTGCGCGCCGGTGCTGTTCGCCGACCCCGCCGCGCGCATCGTCGGCGCGGCGCATGCCGGCTGGCGCGGCGCGCTCGGCGGCGTGCTCGAGGCGACGGTGGCGGCGATGACGAAGCTCGGCGCCGCGCCGCAACGCCTCGCCGCGGCGATCGGCCCGTGCATCGCGCAACCCTCTTACGAGGTCGGCCCGGAATTCCCCGCGCCGTTCCTCGCCGAGGACGCCCAGAACGTCGCGTTTTTTGTTCCCGCCGCGCGCCCCGGGCATTTCCTGTTCGACCTGCCGGGCTACGTCGCGCAGCGGCTTGCGCGGCTCGGCCTCGCGCGGGTGGCGCGCACCGGCGGCGACACGGCGGCCGAGCCCGACCGCTTCTTCTCCTATCGCCGCTCCTGCCTGCGCCAGGAGCCCGATTACGGCCGCGAGCTCTCCGCCATCTCTCTCGCGGATTAGACAAAGACGTTGCCGCCGCAGCAGAAACACCGTAAATGATTCCTTGCCGCCCGGTCGCGCAAGGTCGGGCGGCGAACGTTCTCGGGGCGGGGTGAAAGTCCCCACCGGCGGTGAAGGCGAGAGATCGCACGAGCCCGCGAGCGCTTGCCGAGGCCAATCGGCAGGGTCAGCAGAGTCGGTTTCAATCCGACGCCGACGGTCACAGTCCGGATGGAAGAGAGCGGGATATCGGCGGCTTGGCGGCGCGCCCAGCGTCTCGCCGGCCGTTTCCCGTGCGCCCTGATTCTGGTCTCGATCGAAGGAGCAACCATGAATCAGCGCTTGTCACAGATCGACCAGCCGCGCCAGGGCGACCGCATCGCCTTCGTGCAATCCTGCTGGCACAAGGACATCGTCGACCGCTGCCGCGATTCTTTCGTCGCCGAGATCGTCAAGCTCGGCTTCGCCGAGAGTGGCATCGACTTCTTCGAGGTGCCCGGCGGCTTCGAGATTCCGCTGCAGTCGCAGCTGCTCGCCAAGAGCGGTCGCTACGCCGCCATCGTCGCCGCCGGCTTCATCGTCGATGGCGGCATCTACCGGCACGAGTTCGTCGCCGATGCCGTGATCAGCGGGCTGATGCGCGTTCAGCTTGCGACCGAGGTGCCGATCATCTCGGCGGTGCTGACGCCGCAGCGCTTTCACGCGCATGACGAGCATCAGCGCTTCTTCCGCGAGCACTTCGTCGTGAAAGGCGCGGAGGCGGCCGCGGCTTGCGCCAGGACCATCGACAATCTGCGCCGGATGAAGCGGATCGCGGCTCAGTAGCGCCGCAGCAGTGCGCCGAGGCGCGCGACGCCGTCCTTGATCCGCGGCGCGTCGGCGAGCGAGAAATTGAGGCGCAGGGTGTTGGCGCCCGAGCCGTCGGCATGGAAGGCGCGGCCCGGCACGAACGCGACGCGCGCCTCGGCGATGGCGCGCTGCAGCAGCCCGGCGGCGTCGATCGCGGCGGGCAAGGTGAGCCAGATGAACATGCCGCCCTGGGGACGTGTCCACGCGACGCCCGGCGGCATCTCCGCGGCGAGCGCGGCCAGCATCGCGTCGCGCCGCGCGCGGTAGGCGCGGCGGATCTCGCCCAGCGCCTGCGGCAGCGTCTCCTGTACCACCTCGTGCATCACCATCTGGCTCAGGGACGCGCTGTGCAGGTCGCTCGCCTGCTTGATGAGGACGAGGCGGCGGATCACCGGCAGCGGCGCCGCGACCCAGCCGAGCCGCAAGCCGGGCACCACCGTCTTCGAGAAGGTGCCGCAATAGAGCACGCGTCCCGCGTCGATGCCGCCGGCACGCGCGGCGTCGAGCGCGAGCAGCGCGGGCAGCGCCTCGCCGTCGTAGCGCAGCGCCTCGTAGGCCGCGTCCTCGACCAGCGGCACGTCCAGCGCCGCGGCGGCGTCGAGCAGCGCCTCGCGCTCGGCGCGGTCGAGGCTGTTCCCGGTCGGGTTCTGGAAGTCCGGCATGACGTAGCCGAGCGCCGGGCGCTTGCCGCCGGCCGCGCCGGCGGGACGATTGTCGCGCGCTGCGGCAGCGTCCCGTAGACCGGCTCGTAGCCGCTCAGCGCCTGCAGCGCGCCGAGATATGTGGGACGCGCCACCAGCACCGTATCGCCCGGCGACACGAAGAGCTTGGCGATGAAGTCGAGCGCCTGCTGCGCGCCGCTGGTGATGACGACGTGGTCGGCGTCGCAGGCGATGCCGAGCCCCGCCATGTAGCCGGCAATCCACTCGCGCAACGGGAGATAGCCCTCGCTCGCCGAATATTGCAGCGCCGCCGCGCCGCGCACGGGATCGCCGAGGATGCGGCGGTAGGCCGCGGCGATCGCCGCGCGGGGAAACAGCTCCGGATCCGGGATACCGCCGGCGAAGGAGATCACGTCGGGCTGATCGAGGAGCTTGAGCAGCTCGCGGATCTCCGACGCCGCCATGCGGCCAGCCCGCGTCGCATAATGTTTGTCCCAGTCGACCATGCTGCGCCCCGACGCCGGCGTGTTTTGAGGCCGTATTACTGACCTGCTAGCAAAAGGCAAGGCCGACGGCAGGTAGTGTCCCGGTCCATGACGAAGGAAGAGCCGTATGCCGGAGCATGGCGAGACCTCCGATGGCGGATCGGGATTTCTTTGGCCTTGATCCTTGGGTTCTAGCCGTCCGCTCCGATAGTGTACTGGTTCCACCCTACATTCTGGCATCGGGCGGTGCCTTGTCTCATCTACGTCATCGCACTGATGACGTCGCTGACCTATCTCGCGATGTTCCGCTGCGCGCGCTGCGAACGCCCGATCATCGGCATTTGGAAGCGTCACGCGCGGCATAAAATGCGGCATAAAATAGGGTGCGTGCATTGCGGATTGCCGCTATGGGCACCGTTGAACCCGACCCGGCATGGCGATCGGATCAGAATTAAAACGGAAACACGACTCATTTGCGGCGATGGTCGCGGGCCCCTATCATTCGCCACATTCGCCATGCCCTACGTCATCTTGTTTACCCTCGTCTTCCTGCTGGGCTTGGTG
>DASWFH010000291.1:0-1724 GCA_036394355.1 Allostellaceae bacterium
ATGCTCATCCTGGCCCGGCTCGAGGCGGCCGAGAGCGGATTGCAGAAGGCCTTTGGACCGACGACGCCGGACCGGAAGTTGTCGAGATCGTGAAGTGGCCATTAACGGCCACAGCGCTGAGGAGCGCACCACCGAAGTGCAAGGCGGGCAATTTCGCTTTATCATTGCCAGCGAGCCCGGAGCCGATCGATGGATCGCATTACCAGCATGACGACCTTCACCACCGTCGTCGCTAGCGGCAGCTTCACCGCCGCGGCGCAGCGGCTCAACATGTCGCCGGCCATGGTCACCAACCATGTGCGCGCGCTCGAGGAGCGCCTGGGTGCCCGCCTCCTCAACCGCACCACGCGCAAGCTCAGCCTCACCGAGGCCGGCAAGGCCTATTTCGACCAGGCCGCCCTGATCCTGGCGCAAGTCGAGGCCGCCGACTCGAGCGTCAGCGAAATGCAGGCGACCCCGCGGGGGACGCTGCACGTCAACGCCGCCAGCGTCCTTTCCGCTGCCCTGGTGCCGCTCTTCGACGCGTTCGGCTGCGCCTTCCCGGAGATCACGCTCGAGCTCGTCACCACCGACCGCATGCCCGATCTCGTCGAGGACGGCATCGACGTGGCGATCCGCTTCAACCCGGCGCCGGAGTCGAGCTTCATCGTGCGGCATCTCGGGTCGTTTCGCGTCATCACCTGCGCCTCGTTCGCCTACCTGGCGACGCGCGGTGAGCCGCGCGAGCCGGCCGACCTTACCGGGCACAACTGCCTCTCCTACATGTACCCGGGCTTCACCGTGCTGACCCGGGAATGGCACCTCAAGGGCCCCCAAGGCGAGGTGACGGTGCCGGTCTCCGGCAACCTCCACACCAACAACATCGACCTGCTCCGCGCCGCGGCGCTCACCGGGCGCGGTATCGTGCGGGCGCCCACCTACCGGATCCAGGACGACATCCGCGCCGACCGCCTCGTCCAGGTGCTGCCGGATTGGCACTCCGGCGAATTGCCGATCGTCGCGCTCTATCCTAACCGCCAGCACCTGCCGGTGAGGGTGCGCACCTTCATCGACTTCGCCGTCAGGCATTTCGCCGAGGGCTGAAGCGCGGGCTCGCCCTGCGTCCGCCTGCGAATAGCCGGGGTTCTTTATCTTCGCACGCCGCGCGGCCGGACCGAGCGCGCGACACCGGCAGTGACGCGCTGGGTGGCCCTTCCCTGAGCCGCCCAGCTCCCGAGATGGTCAGCGGGTCCGGCGTCACGAGGGAGCGAATCGCGTCATCGCTCGCGCGCCCTCCGGCGTTTCGGATGACGTGCGCAGCGCCTTCAGCAAGCCCCGCATATCTCGCCGGATCCAGTCGCGCATCCATGCGGGTCGGTTCCGCAAACTGCCGAGCCGGCGGTAGGGCCAGCTGGCCCTTGCGGCCGAAGCCAGCGACGTAGCGCGCATTCGCGGCGAGGACGTCATTGAGGACGTTTACTCATGAGGAAACCTCTTCAGCTTTGGCGAATGGATGGTCTGAGGTTCTGGAGCTCGCCACGGCGTTCTCGTCGTGGGTCTGGATCCAGAGATGGGCCGGGCGGGATGTCGAGGTCGGAGACGGGCGGCGGCCGCTCGCGCTCAGTGGTGGCGGCGGCGGCTCTCGATTAGCTCGCGCACCTTGCGCTGCTCCCAGTCATGCGTCGTCCAGGGCAGCATCTCGTAGGCGTGCAGGCCGTGCAGGCAGACGACCATGCCCCAGCCGA
>DASWFH010000292.1:0-1925 GCA_036394355.1 Allostellaceae bacterium
ACGGAGAGCGCGACGAAGGCGCGCACGACATCGCCGCGCGCGGGCTCCGGCTGCGGGCGAAGGTCGGTCCTGGCGGCGACCACGGCGCCCGAGCGCACGGCAAGCAGCAGCGCGGTCCCCATGGCGAGGCAGACGACGCCCGGCAGGATGAAGGCGGCGCGCCAATCGACGTATTGCGTGAGGAAGCCTGCGGTGGCCGGTGCCATCCCGACGCCGACGCTGCCGAAAATCCCGTTCCAGCCGAGAACCCTGCCGCGGTTCTCGGCGTTGCGCACCAGCCAGGCAATGCCGACGGGATGATAGATCGAGCCGAACAGGCCGAGCAGGCCGAGGCCGACGGCGATGCCGAGCGGCCCGGTGGCGAGCCCGGTCGCCAGCGCCGCGGCGCCGCTGCCGACATAGAACAGCACCATCATGTGCTCGGCGCTCCAGCGGTCGCCGAGCCAGCCGGCCGGGAGCGCGCCGGCGCCGTAGAGGAGGGTCCCCGGCAGCGCCAGCAGCATCAACTCGCCATAGCTCAGCCCGAAGCGACCTTCGAGCGCCAGCACGACGGTCGGATAAAGCAGCATCAGCAGATGCGTCAGCGTGTGGCCGGAATTGGCGAAGAACACGGCAAGACGCGGCGAGCTTCCGCTCATCGGCCACTCCGGCAGGGCAAGCGGCGCAAAGCTGCCATGTCAGCGCCCGTCCGACAACCGCGCGACGGCGCGCCCTGGGCCGCCCTGCGTCTCGTTCGCCACCCAATCGAGGAAGCCCTGGTTGCCGGCCACCACTGGAAGCGCCTCGATGCAGGGGCAATCATAGGAATGCAGGTCCCTGACCCGCGCGATCAGCGCGCCGAGGCGATCGTCGGTCGTCTTCAGGATCAACACCGCCTCGCCCGCCTCCTGCACGGCCCCCTCCCACCAGTAGACCGAGCGCATGCCGTCGATGATGTTGCCGCAGGCGGCGAGGCGTTCCTCGACCACGGCGCGGGCGATGCGCAGCGCCTCGGCGGCGTCGCCGGCGGTGGCATAGACGAACATCACAGGCATCGGCGCCCTCCCGTCGCGATTCAACGCTGGCCTGCTCGGCTGCCTCCGCTTAACATCGACTCCGCGCGAAGTCGAGGGAAGGGAGGCCCGCGATGAGCGAATTCCGCATCAGCCGGAAACCGGTGCCGAGTCCGGTGCAGCGCGTCTGGCTCAGGCGTGGCCTCGACCAGCCCGGCGGCAAGCTGCCGCTGTTCGACGATTACGGCAAGCAGATCGACCCGCGCACCGTCCAGGCCTGCATCGAGCAAGGCTGGGCCGAGCCGTGGTTCGCCAACCCGACCAAGCGCGACTGGCTCGTCTGCAAGCTCACCGCGGCGGGACGCCAGGCCGCGGCCAAGCCGCCGGCGCGCCCCGGACACCTTCGCGTCGTGCGCGAGCCTGAGAAGACAACCGGCTGATTTTAAAAGAAATGGTCGGGCATGTCAGATTCGAACTGACGACCCCCAGCACCCCATGCTGGTGCGCTACCAGGCTGCGCTAATGCCCGACCGGTGGCGGCGACTATAGTCAGCGTGCCGCCGTGGCGCAACGCCGTCTACCGCCCGCGCTTCTTCAGGAGATCGCGCAGCTCGGTGAGCTCGCGGCGCAATTCCATGAGCGCGGCGCGACCCACGCCCTCCTTGCCGCGCGCGGTCGCCGCGGGCGCGGGCGGGCGCGGCGGCGGCGCGTCGCTGCGCAACGCGCCTTCGCGCAACAGCTTCTGCACGCCCTTGATGGTGTAGCCCTGGTCGTAGAGGCATTGGCGGATGCGGCGCAGCAGCACGACGTCGTCGGGCCGGTAATAGCGGCGGCCACCGGCGCGCTTCAGGGGACGCACCTGCGGGAAGCGCGATTCCCAGAAGCGCAGCACATGCTGCGGCACTTCAAGTTCCTGCGCTACCTCGCTGATGG
>DASWFH010000293.1:0-3578 GCA_036394355.1 Allostellaceae bacterium
GCGCTTGTCGATGAGGCCGCTCTTCATGTTGCGCTCGAGCCGGTCGAGCGCGCCGCTCCAGTCGCCGGCGACGCAGCGGAATTCGAGCACCGCCTGCCCGGCCCACACCGGCACCGAGGCGTGCTTGGCCGCCTCCTCGGCATAGGCGAGCGCGGCGGCGTGGTCATGGCGGCGCTGCGCCTCGACGAACAAACCGTGCAGCCCGAGCACGCGGGTGTCGTCGCGGTCCGCCATCTCCTGGAAGGTCGCGACCGCGGCGTCGCGATCGCCGGAGAGCTGCGCGGTCTGGGCGCTCAGCAGCAAGGTGAGCGGCTCGCGCGGCGCGATGCGCACGGCCTCGGCGGTGAACTTCTTGGCGGCGCGCGCGTCGCCGGAGCCGACCGCGATCAGCCCCTGCGACACCGCGCGATATCCGCGCTCGCCGCGCCGGATGCGGAGATAGCGCGACACGACGTCGGGCGCGCGCAGGATCGCACGCAGGATCGACCACAGCATCACGGTGGCGACGGCGACCGCCGCGACCGCGGCGGCGAGCACCATGACCGAGGTGTCGATGCGCCGACCCTGCCAGGTGATGGCGACGTCGCCCGGCCGCTCGGCGAACCACACCGCGCCGAACGCGAGCACCGCGACGATGACGAGATAAACGAGGACGCGGATCATTGCGGATTGCGATTTGGTTGGGACTCAGTTGAAACGGACATGGATCTCGCTTGGTTCACGAACTCTCATACCAACCGATCTCTCCTCTGTCGTCCCCGCGAAAGCGGGGACCCATATTCCAGCGGCCTGTGATTATGGGTTCCCGCTTGCGCGGGAACGACAGCAAAGCCGTGCGTTCACTGCCATCACTTGCTGAGCCCCGAGAGCGCGTCGGCGGCGAGGCGGCGGCTCGCATCGATGGCGGCGGTGCGCGCCTGCACGCTCTTGATCCAAGCTTCGGCCGGCGCGCGCGCATTGGGCGGAAGCTGCCCGAGCTCGGCCACCGTACCGGCAAGATCGCCGCGCGCGGCCTTCGCTTCGCTGCGCGCGACGATCGCGGCGGCGTCGCTGCCGGGCGCCTCGTCGACGCGGCGGATGCGCACGAGCTTCTCGGCGTTCATCTGCAGCCGGCCCAGCACGCCTTCGGGCGGCGGCGCGCCTGCAGCTTGCAGCGCCGGCGCGAGCTCCGAGAACTGCCGCGCGAGCGCCGCGGCGGACGGCACGCCCCCGCGCGCGAACGGCTCGAGCGCGGCGACAAGCTTGGGATCGGCGCCGAGCGCTTTCACCGCCGCGAGCTCGACGGCAAACGCATCGCCGCGCTCGGCCGCGGCGTTGAGCGCGGTTGCCGCGAGCGCAATCCGCACCGCACGATCGGCGCTTTCCGCGGCCTTCTCGGCGGCCTTCTCGCTGCGCTCGACCCCAATCACGCGGTTGGCCAGCGCTTCGAACTCGCCGCGATCGACGGCGGCGGGAGGGTTCTGCGTGAGTTCGGAAATCTCCGCGGCGCCGGCGTCGGCGCGCACGCGCGCCTCGCGGGCGGCATCGAGCGCTTCGTCGCCGCGGCGGGCAAGAACGCCCACGGCCTCGGCCAGCGCCTTGATCTGGGTTTCGAGCGCGGCAACGCGGGCGGCGAGCGCGGGATCGACCGCGCCCTGCGGCGGCGTGGCGCCGGCAGCTTCGAGCTTGGCAACGCGGCCCGCCACCGCGTCGAGGGCTTTCGGATCGGCGGCAGGCGGCGGCGCGCGCGCGGCGAGATCGCGCAGGTCGAGCTCGACGCCGGCGAGGCGCGCGTCGAGATCGCTCACGCCATTGTCGCGGCTCAGCAGGAGGCTCGCGACCCCGACCACGGCGAGAACGAGGCCGATGCCAGCGACGGCTACGCCAAGCCAGGAAACGCCGCGCCGCGGCGGCGCCTCGGGCGGTGGGCTCGCCGGCACATCGGGAGGCAGCGGGTTGCCCAGCGCATCGGAGGGCGGCGCGCTGGAAGGCTCTTCGTTGGCGGGTCGATCGGGGGACGCGTCCATGCGAGCCTTCTCCGTGCCGGGCGCTGCGCCGCAGCCGATTGATTCGTCGAACGAATGCGCAGTTTAGAGCAAATGCGCGCCGCTGTCGTAGCAGATTCCCGGCAGCGAACCTATGCGATGTTTGGCCGATTTCACCGCCGCTCTGGGCCGCAAGCTCGGTCTGCTCCCTCTCCCTTAGGGAGAGGGATGGGGTGAGGGGTTAAGGTCTCTCGAGAGGGCTCGAACCCCCTCACCCCAACCCTCTCCCAGCCGAAGTCGGATTTATCCGACTTCGGCCGCTTCAAACGCCGAACTCGGGTAAACCCGAGTTCGGTGGGGAGAGGGAGTACACCGCAATCGTGGCAACGAATTCGATCACGCAGGCCCCACGAGATCGATCATGGCGGCCTCGTCGGGTTGCGGCGCGAGGCGGATGGCGGCGGCGCCGGCGGCGGCAAGCGGCTGCGAGACCTGGCGGGACAGACAAAACTGCACGGGCGCAAGCGCGCGCTCGAGAATGCGGGCGCGCGCGGCACAATCGAGATAGGCCTGCGCGCTGCGGCGGGAAAAATGCAACACGCCGTCGAGCGCACCCTGCGCCAACGCCGCCGCAACGTCCGGCGCGAAACGCTCGGCCTTGACCGCGCGATAAGCCACCGCGGTCAGCAGCGGCACGCCGCTCGCGGCAAGATCGCCGGCGCGATTCTCGCCGGCGAGATAAAGCAGCGGCGCGGAACTTTCGTTGAAGCGCGCGCGCAGCAGCGCGGCGAGATCGTCGTTGTCGCCGTCGGCGCACTCGACCTCGCGGAAGCCTGCGGCGCGCGCCGCCTCGGCGGTGTGACGGCCGACCGTGAATACGGGCAGCGCGACGAGCGCGTCGCGCCGGGGATGGCGGGCGATGGCGCGCGCGGCATTCGCGCTCGTGATCACCACCGCGCTCAACGGCTCGCGCGGGAATTCGAAATCGACGGGCTCGACGCCCAGCAGCGGCGCGAGCGTGACGTGGTGGCCGCGCGCGCGCAAGCGGGCGGCGGTGCGCTCGCCATCATCCTGCGGCCGTGTCACCAGCAGGCGCATGCCGTCACACGAATGCTGGGCGAGCGTGTCCCGGGCGCAGCGCAGCGCGAGCCGAAGGCGAGTGGTGCGCTGCAGACCCGGGACCGTTCCGCTCCGTGGCGGTCCCGGATCAGCGTTGCACCGCTTCGCTGACGCTCGCGCTGCACCGCATCCGGGACACGCCGCACCGAATGTCTCATGAGGATGTCCATTCTTACGCGCCTCACACCGGCGCGAAGAAATCGGCGCCGGCGCGTTGCTTGAGCTCGCGGCCGGCCTCGGCGCCGAGACGCACGGCATCGGCGGCGGCACCTTGCCGCTTCGTCTCGAAGACACCGGTGCCGTCGGGCTTGGCGATCAAGCCGCGAAAGCGCAATCGCCCGGCGGCGACGACGGCATGGCCCGCGATCGGCGTGCGGCAGGAGCCTTCGAGCACCGTGAGGAAGGCGCGCTCGGCCGTGAGCGCGGCCGCGGTGTCGGCGTGGTTGACGGCGGCGAGCAGCGCGAGCGTGCGCTCGTCGTCGCCGCGCGCCTCGA
>DASWFH010000294.1:0-5369 GCA_036394355.1 Allostellaceae bacterium
GCAATTCGCCGAGGGCGGGCGCATGATGGTCGACTTCACCGATGTCGATGTCGGCAAGGTCGAGGTCGGCATGCCCATGCGCATGGTGTTCCGCATCAAGGAAGTCGATCCGCAGCGCGGCTTCACCAAGTATTTCTGGAAGGCGTCGCCGGCCGGCGACGCAAAGGAGGTCTGACGATGGCCAAGGGCATCCGGGACAAGGTCGCGATCCTCGGCATGGGCTGCTCGAAGTTCGGCGAGCGCTGGGATTGCGACGCCGACGACCTCATCGTCGAGGCCTATGAGGAGGCGGCGAAGGACGCCGGCGTCGAGACCAGCCAGATCGACGCGGCATGGTTCTCGACCGCGATCGAGGAGCAGCATGTAGGCAAGTCGGGCGTGCCGCTCGCCATGGCGCTCCGGCTGCCCTACATCCCCGTGACCCGCGTCGAGAACTATTGCGCCTCGGGTTCCGAGGCGTTCCGCGGCGCGACCTACGCCGTTGCCTCCGGCGCCTGCGACATCGCGTTGGCGCTCGGCGTCGAGAAGCTCAAGGACACCGGCTATGGCGGGCTGCCGCAGCGCGGGCGCGGCGCGCTCAATTCGATGTTCTGGGCCAATGTCTCGGCGCCCGGCAGCTTCGCCCAGCTCGCCGCCGCCTACCGCGCCAAGCACGGCGTGTCGCGCGACGACCTCAAGAAGGCGATGGCGCATATCTCGGTGAAGAGCCACGACAATGGCAGCCGCAATCCTAAGGCGCATCTGCAGAACAAGATCACCGAGGACGCCGTGCTGAAGGCGCCGATGGTGGCGGAGCCGCTCGGCCTCTTCGATTGCTGCGGCGTCAGCGACGGCGCCGCCGCCGCCATCGTCACCACGCCCGAGATCGCGCGGAGCCTCGGCAAGCGCGACCTCATCTCGGTGAAGGCGCTGCAGCTCGCCGTGTCCAACGGCGAGGAGGCGCAGCACAATTCCTGGGACGGCAGTTATTTCGCCACGGCACGCGCCGCCGCGAAGCGCGCCTATCAGGAGGCCGGCATCGACAAGCCGCGCGAGCAGCTCTCGCTGGTCGAGGCGCATGACTGCTTCTCCATCACCGAGCTCGTCACCATGGAGGACCTCTTCATCTCAGCCGAGGGCGGCGCGGTGAAGGATGTGCTCGACGGCTTCTATGATGCCGAGGGCAAGGTGCCCTGCCAGATCGATGGCGGCCTCAAATGCTTCGGCCACCCGATCGGCGCGTCGGGGCTGCGCATGATCTACGAGATCTATCTGCAGATGCTCGGCCGCGCCGGCGCGCGCCAGCGCCACCAGGAGCCGGTGCGCGGCCTCGTGCACAATCTCGGCGGCTTCCCGCACCAGAACGTGTGCTCGATCGCCATCATCGGCAAGCACGGCGCCTGAGGCGCGCCCGCTTTGTTCGAGGGCTTCGCCGAGCGACGTCCTTCATGGTGCAAGAGCGCCCATAAATCGCTCGATTTCGGCGCCGATCTGCTACACCATCGCTTCACTCGGCGCTGACCGGGAACAATAACCAAGACCACGGGAGCGGATGGCCTACGATTCGATTTTCCGGCCCGGCCTCTTCGCCGGACGCCACATCGTCGTCACCGGCGGCGGCAGCGGCATCGGCCGCTGCACCGCGCACGAGCTGGCGGCGCTGGGCGCGCGGGTGGCGCTGGTCGGCCGCAGGCCCGAGAAGCTCGCCGCCGTCGTTGCCGAGATCGCCGCGGCCGGCGGGGCGTCCGCGACGGCGCATCCTTGCGACATCCGCGTCGAAGAGGAGGTGCAGCGCGCCGTCGCCTCGATCGTCGAGGCGCATGGCCGCATCGACGGGCTCGTCAACAATGCCGGCGGGCAGTTCGCGGCGCCGCTCAAGGACATCTCGCAGAAGGGCTGGGAGACGGTCGTCCGCAACAATCTCACCGGCGGCTTCCTCATGGCGCGCGAGTGCTTCGTCCGCTCGATGGAGGAGCACGGCGGCGCCATCGTCAACATCATCGCGGATATGTGGATGTCGATGCCGAGCATGGGGCATTCGGGTGCGGCGCGCGCGGGCATGCTGAATTTCACCATGACGGCGGCGGTCGAATGGGCCTATGCCGGGGTGCGCGTCAACGCGGTGGCGCCGGGCTGGATCGCGTCCTCGGGCATGGCGACGTACCCGGCGGACCAGCGCCCGCGCATCGCGCAGCTCTGGCGGCACGTGCCGCTGAAGCGGCTCGGCACCGAATCCGAGGTCTCGGCGGCCATCGTGTTCCTGCTCTCCGACGCGGCCGGGTTCATCTCCGGCAGCTGCCTGCGCGTCGACGGCGCGGCGCCCAACGCCAAGACCGATCGCCCGCTCCCCGATCACGATCGCTCCGAGCCCTATTACGGCTTCCCGCTGGAATCGCCGCCCGAGTTCTTGCGGCGCGAGAAGCGGGGCTCCTGACCATGCCGGCGATCGACAGCCGCATCGACCCCGCGAGCGAGGGCTTCCGCGCCAACCGCGCGGCGATGCTCGCGCTGATCGAGGCGTTCCGCGCGCTCGAGGAGCAGGTGCGCAAGACCTCGAACGCCAAGAAGGGCCAGTTCGCCAAGCGCGGCCAGCTCCTGCCGCGCGAGCGCGTCGCGCTGCTGCTCGACCGCGGCAGCCCGTTCCTCGAGCTGTCGACCCTCGCCGGGCTCGGCATGCACGACGATGACGGCACGGAGAATGTGCTCGGCGGCGGCGTTATTGATGGCATCGGCTATGTGTCGGGGGTGCGCTGCCTCATCTCCGCCTCCGACAGCGCCATCAAGGGCGGCACCACCGCGCCGATGGGGCTCAAGAAGAAGCTGCGCTGCCAGGAGATCGCGCGCGAGAACAAGCTGCCGCTGATCCAGCTCGTCGAGTCCGGCGGCGCCAACCTCAATTACCAGGCGCAGATCTTCGTCGAGGGCGGCCAGACCTTCCGCAACCAGGCGCGTCTCTCGGCGGCGGGCATCCCGCAGGTCACGGTCGTGCACGGCTCGTCGACGGCGGGCGGCGCCTACCTCCCCGGCCTCTCCGACTACGTCATCATGGTGAAGGGGCGGGCCAAGGTGTTCCTGGCCGGGCCGCCGCTGCTGCGCGCCGCCACCGGCGAGGTCGCCGCCGACGAGGAGCTCGGCGGCGCCGAGATGCACTCCACCATCTCCGGCGTCTCCGACTACCTGGCAGAGGACGATTCCGACGGCATCCGCTTGTGCCGCGAGGTGATGGCGAAGCTGCATTGGAACGATACTCTGCCGCCGCCGCCGCACAGGACCTTCCGCGAGCCACGCTACAGCGCCGACGAGCTGTGCGGGATGGTCCCCATCGATTACCGCAAGCCCTACGACGTGCGCGAGGTCATCGCGCGCGTCGTCGACGATTCCGATTTCCTCGACTTCAAGGCGCTCTACGGCGTTCACACCGTATGCGGCCAGGCAGCGATCGAGGGGCACCCTTGCGGCCTCATTGGCAACAACGGGCCCATCGACACCGACGGTTCGGTCAAGGCGGCGCAATTCATCCAGCTCATGTGCCAGGCCGGCACCCCGATCGTCTATCTGCAGAACACGACCGGATACATGGTGGGCACCGAGGCGGAGCGGCGCGGCATCGTCAAGCACGGCTCGAAGATGATCCAGGCAGTGGCCAATGCCAGCGTGCCGCAGTTGACGCTGCATATCGGCGCGAGCTTCGGCGCCGGCAATTACGGCATGTGCGGCCGCGCCTACGATCCCCGCTTCATCTTCGCCTGGCCCAACAACCGCATCGCCGTCATGGGTGGCGAGCAGGCGGCGAAGGTGCTCTCGATCATCACCGAGGAGCGCTTCGAGCGCTCGGGCAAGCCCGTCGACCGGGCGCAGCTCGACGCCATGGAGCGCAAGATCATCGAGCAGTTCGAGCGCGAATCGACCGCGCTCTTCGCCACGGCGCGGCTCTGGGACGATGGGCTCATCGATCCCCGCGATTCGCGCAAGGTGCTGGGATTCTGCCTCTCGATCTGCCGCGAGGCGGAGATCCGCCCCCTCAACCCGACGAGCTTCGGCGTGGCTCGCATGTGAAGGCCGCAAGATGATATACAGCGAACAGCACCGTGAGCTCATGCGCTCGGTCAAGAAATTCTGCGAGACCGAGATCAACCCCCACGTCGACGAGTGGGAGCAGGCCAGCATCTTCCCGGCGCATGAGATCTTCAAGAAGATGGGCAATCAGGGTTTCCTCGGCATCCACAAGCCGGAGACGTTCGGCGGCCTCGGCCTCGACTACTCGTACGAGGTGGCCTTCTGCGAGGCGCTCGGCGCTTGCAAGAGCGCCTCGATCACCATGGCGGTCGGCGTGCACACGGACATGGCGACGCCGGCGCTGACGCGCTACGGCTCGGACGAGCTGCGCGAGGAGTTCCTGCGCCCGAGCATTGCCGGCGACTACGTCTCCTGCCTCGGCGTCTCCGAGGTCGGCGCCGGCTCGGACGTCGCCAGCATCAAGACGCGGGCGCGCAAGGATGGCGGCGACTACGTCATCGACGGCGGCAAGATGTGGACAACCAACGGCACCCAGGCCGATTGGATGTGCCTCCTGTGCAATACCGGCGAGGGCGCGGTCCATCGCAACAAGTCGCTGATCTGCGTGCCGATGAAGACCAAGGGCGTCCAGGTCGCGCGCAAGCTCGACAAGCTCGGCATGCGCGCCTCCGACACGGCACAAATCTTTTTCGACGGCGTGCGCGTGCCGCAGCGCTACCGCATCGGCGAGGAGGGGATGGGCTTCATCTACCAGATGCAGCAGTTCCAGGAGGAGCGCCTGTGGGCCGCCGCCGGCGGGCTCATCAAGATGGAGCGCGCGATCGAGGACACGATCGACTACACGCGCAACCGCATCGCTTTCGGCCAGAGCATCCTCGACAACCAAGTCGTGCACTACAAGCTGGCGGAGCTCCAGACCAAGGTCGAGTTGTTGCGCTCGCTGGTCTATCGCGCGGTCGAGGAGTACATCAACGGCGTCGACATCACCAAGCTCGCCTCGATGGCGAAGCTGACCGTCGGCCGCCTGCAGCGCGAGATCGCCGACAGCTGCCTGCAATATTGGGGCGGCGCGGGCTACCTCTGGGAAGCGCCGACCGCGCGGGCCTTCCGCGATGCGCGGCTGGCCTCGATCGGCGGCGGCGCCGACGAGGTCATGCTTCAGATCATCTCCAAGTTGATGGGGACGTTGCCTCGCCTTGAGAATCGCTGATGGGGGATGCCATGGCCGAATTCGCCTCCCGCTACGAAACCTTGCTTCTTCGCCGGGAGCGCTCGCGGCTTTACGTCACCCTGAACCGGCCGCAGGTGAAGAATGCGCTCAATCCTGTCCTGATCGGCGAGTTGCGCACGGTGTTCCAGAACCTGCGCGACAG
>DASWFH010000295.1:0-7516 GCA_036394355.1 Allostellaceae bacterium
CGACTTATGGGCAGAGGTAGGGATTTCCGCGGCCCGAGACGACGCGGTTTCAACGACGACGACTTCCCCCTGGCGGACGTGCCCGATTTCGGCTCGCGGCGGCCCTTCAGCGCACCGCCTCCCATGGCGGAGGGTCCCGAGGCCGATGCCGTCGTCAAATGGTTCAACGGCCAAAAGGGCTTCGGCTTCGTCGAGCTGGCCGACGGCACCGGCGATGCGTTCCTGCATGTCGCCGTGCTGCAGGCGGCGGGACGGCAGTCGGTCCTGCCGGGGGCCAAGATGCGCGTGGCGACCGCACAGGGCCCCAAGGGGCGCCAGGTCGCGCGGGTCATCGAGGTCGACGAGACCACGGCGAGCGCGGAGCCTCCGCGGCGGCCAAGGAGCGATGCCGGGCCCGGGCGCGGCGGGCGCGATTTCGCCCGCGATCAGGCGAACGCGGTGGAGATGACCGGCACGGTCAAGTGGTTCAACACCGACAAGGGCTTCGGCTTCATTGCGCCGGAAAGTGGCGGCAAGGACGTCTTCATCCACATCTCGGTGCTCGGCAGGTCCGGCATTACCGGCCTCGCCGAGGGCCAGCAGGTGTCGATGCGGATCGTCGAGACGCCCAAGGGCCGCGAGGCGATCTCGATTACGCTGGCAGGGTAGGAAGGGCGCGGGCGACGTAACCCACCGTCGCCCGCCGCCTCTCGGCTCAGTCCATTGGCGCGAGATTGCTCGCGGCGTCCTTGCCGCGATCGGTGACGATGTCGTACTTGATCTTCTGGCCCTCGCGTAGCGAGTTGAGGCCGGCACGCTCCACGGCTGAGATGTGGACGAACACGTCCTTGCCGCCGCCGTCGGGCTGGATGAAGCCGTAGCCCTTCTGCGCGTTGAACCATTTGACAGTACCGGTAGCCAAAGTCGGTCTCCTTTAGAAGTGGTGGATCGGCGCCTTGCTTGATCGGGGCAAGACACCGCGCAGTTCTCGGCCTCATGGGGAGCTTGGAGCAACGCCCGGCGGGCGATCGGCAAGGCTGCCGAAGCTGAAACTGGCACCTAACCATGGCACTTCTGGGCGCCGAGCACAATCGTGAACGCCTAAACTGCTGGGCAAGGAGCTTTGGGCGACCGGTCGATGCCTGTGCGCGACATCGGCGTCGGCTCGGCGTCCTGCTCCGTCTCGGGCGTTACAAAAAGCGCGTCGGAATCAGGCGGCGCCGGCGCGAGGGCGCCACCGTTCGGCGCAGCCTCTGCTAGACTGACGCGCGGCCGGCAGGCAGTTGCTGCCGGGGGGTGCGAACGCCATGGTCGCCGTCTTGCTGGGCTCGGTCTTGAGCCTCTTGTTCTTCTCTGCCTTGCTCGCCGCCGAGATGCGCGGCGGCGGCGACCCCCGCCGCTCGCGCGAGCTCGGTGTCATCCTGGGCATCCTCAGCCTGGTGGCAATCTATTCCAGCCACAGCTTCATCTCCGGGAGCTGGTCGCAGATTGCCGGCCTGTCTGCATTGATCCTGCCGCCGGGCTGAGCCTAGCCAAGCTGGTTCAACCCGCGCAGCACCTTGCCGTCGAGGAAGGCACGGATGTCCTCGACCGCCTGGCCGTAAAGCAGCCGGTAATTCTCTTCAGTGACATAGCCGAGATGCGGCGTGATCACCGTGTTGCCGAGCCGTAGCAGCGGGTGGTCCTTGGCCACGGGCTCGGCCTCGAACACGTCGATGGCGGCGCCGGTGATGCGCCGTTCCGCAAGCGCGGCGACGAGTGCCGCCTCGTCGACGATCGGCCCGCGCGACGTGTTGACGAGAAAGGCGGTGGGCTTCATCCGTGCCAGCTCCGCGGCGCCGACGAGGCCGCGGGTGCGCGGGCCGAGCACGAGGTGGATGCTGAGGATGTCCGCGCGGGCGAAGAGTGCCTCCTTCACCACCAGCGCGACGCCGGCCTCGGCGGCGCGTGCGGCAGTGAGGTTCTGGCTCCAGGCGATCGGCTCCATCCCGAAGGCCGTGCCGATCTTCGCCACCTGCCCGCCGAGCCGACCGAGGCCGAGCAGGCCCAGCGTCTTGCCCTTCACCCCCAGCCCCAGCGTCGTCTGCCAGCGTCCCTCGCGTGAGGCCCGGTCCTCGCGCGGGATATGGCGCAGCAGCGCCAGGATCAGCCCCCAGGTCAGCTCTGCCGTGGGGTGCGGCAGCATGTCCGTGCCGCAGACCTGGACGCACCGCTCGGTCGCGGCTGCCAGGTCGATCGACGCGTTGCGCATGCCGGCGGTAATCAGGAGCCGCAGATTGGGCAGCCTCTCGAAGAGCGCGCGCGGGAAGGGGGTGCGCTCGCGCATCAGCACGATGGCATCGAAGACGTGAAGCCGCTTTGCCAGCGTGTCGAGGTCGTCGACATGATCGGCGAAGGCCTGGATCTGCGCTTGCGGATGGAGGCTCGGCCAATCAGCCATGCCGAGCGCCACGCCCTGATAGTCGTCGAGGATCGCCACGCGCATCATGGTTGCTGCCTCATCTCACCGGTGCCGCTGCGCCGCCGAGTATTCCAAGTTTTGCACCCGATGTCTCGGTGTCTTTGTCGCGGACAGACAGGGGGTATGCCGCCGCTACCGTCGGGCACCATTGCTGTGCTCCACGCGATCTGTTAGCTACGCAGCCGTCACTTCGAGACGGGGCGAAGCTGTGGCTCTCCCTTCCTCCTCATCCGCCCGTCCGCTGCTCAAGGCGCCGCTCGCGGTCGGCGACATCGCGCCGGATGTGGCCTTGCGCGCGCTCGACGGTGCGACGATCGACCTGCGCGGCGACACGATCGCGGGCAATCCCATCGCCATTCTGTTCTGCCCGAAATTCACCGGCGCGGTTGCCGAGGCGATCGCCGGGTTCCGCGCCGGCGAGGCGGGTTTTGCGGCGGCCGGCGCGAGGATCGTCGCTATCACCCTCGAGCCGGCGAAGGTCGCGGTCGAGCAGGCGCTTCCCTTCGCGGTGCTGCTCGACCGCAACGGCGAGGTGTTCCGCGCCTATAACGCCGATGCACGCGATGCGCCGACGACGGTGGTGCTGCGTGCCAACCATCACGTTGCCGCCATCCTGAAGGACGTGCCCGGCGCGCAGCCGCGCGAGGCGCTCGGCGTGATCGAGCGACTGGCGGCGGAGCGGCGGCCGGTGCTGATGGCGCCGCATCCTCCCGTGCTGATCGTGCCGGATGTGCTGAGCCGCGACGATTGCCGGCGCCTCATCAAGGTCTACGAGACGCGCGGCAAGACCTTCGTCGATCCCAAGCACGGCGATGACAGGATGACCGCCGACTACAAAATGCGCATCCCCGAATATGGCCGCGCCGACCGCATCGACCACTGGCTGGTCGAGGCCGACACCAACAATTTCATCGACGGCCGGCTGCAGTCGCGCCTCTTCCCGGAGATCCGCCGCGCCTTCCAGTACGCCATCACCCGGCGCGAAATGATGCGCATCGGCTGCTACACCGGATCGCGCGGCGGCGAGCTGCACGGCCATCGCGACGACTCCGAGCCGATCGCCGCGCATCGCCGTTTCGCCACCTCGATCAACCTCAACACCGAGGAATACGAGGGCGGGGAATTGCGCTATCCCGAATTCGGCGACCAGCGCTATCGGCCGGAGACCGGCGCGGCCATCGTCTTCTCCTGCTCGCTGTTGCACGAGGCGATGCATGTGACCAGCGGCACACGGTTCGTCCTCCTGGCCTTCCTCTTCGGCGAGCACTGATCGGCCCGGCCGGATGAACGCCAGGCGCGCATTTTGGGAGCAAAATGCCGTTTACGGCGTTTATCGACCGCTCGCGCTGGAGCGGCTCATGGCCCGTACGACCCAGGATCTCAAAGTCGAAATTTGCCGCCTCAACCGGTTGATTGCCCGGATCGAGTCGAAGCCGAACGGCGAATGGACGATATGGTCCTCCACCCTGCACGATTTGGTCGAGGAGCGCGAACTGCTTGGCCTGGTCGTGCTCAACCGGCGCATCGAGGCCAGCAAGCGCGTGGTAAGCTTCCGCCGCTGGCGTGACGGCCCCTGGGCGCCTGATCCGGCGGCCGCATTGGCCGCGCGCCATTAGGAGAAGCTCTGCCCACCGGGACAAGCGCGGGCGTGTCGTGCGACGCTACCGGCGGGCGGCGTGGTTCATTATGGTGGCAGCGTCGATCCTGCTCGGGGAGAGGCGGCCATGGCCGCGACGCTTGCCTTCTGGTACGAGTTCGCCAGCACCTATTCCTATCCTGCGGCGGCGCGGCTCGAGGCGCGCGCCACCGCCGCCGGCGTCGCCCTGGAATGGCGGCCGTTTCTCCTCGGCCCCATCTTCGCCCGCCAGGGCTGGGCCGATTCCCCGTTCAACATCTATCCCGCCAAGGGCCGCTACATGTGGCGGGACCTCCAGCGCATCTGCGCGCGCGAAGGGCTGGGCTTCGGCCGGCCGAGCGGCTTTCCGCGCAACAGCCTGCTCGCCGCGCGGGTCGCGCTCGTTGGCGCCGACGAAGGCTGGTGCGGCGACTTCACGCGCGCCGTCTACCGCGCCAATTTCGCCGAGGATCGCGACATCGCCGAGCCCGAGGTGATCGGCGGCATCCTCGCCGCGCTCGGCCGGTCTGCGCCTCAGATTCTGGGGCATGCGGGCTCGTCCGAGATCAAACAGCGGCTCAAGGCGCAGAACGAGCAGGCGGTGGCGCTCGGCATCTTCGGCGCGCCGAGTTTCATCGTTGCGGGCGAGCTCTTCTGCGGCAACGACCGGCTTGAGGAGGCGATCGCCTGGACGCGGAACGCCGTGCGCGCATGAGGCGCCCGCTCCAGGGCATCCTGGTGGTGGCGCTGGAGCAGGCGGTGGCAGCGCCGCTGTGCAGCTGCCGCCTTGCCGATGCCGGCGCGCGCGTCATCAAGGTCGAGCGCCCGGAAGGCGATTTCGCGCGCGGTTACGACCGCGTCGCCCGTGGCCAGAGCAGTTATTTCGTTTGGCTCAACCGCGGCAAGGAGTCGATCGTCCTCGATATCAAGGACGAGACCGATCGCGCGCTGCTCCATCGCATGGTCGCGCGCGCCGATGTGTTCCTGCAGAACCTGGCGCCGGGCGCCGCCGCGCGCGCCGGCTTCGATCCCACCCTGCTGCGCGCGCAGCACAAGCGGCTCGTCGTGTGCTCGATCACCGGCTATGGCGAGAGCGGACCCTATCGCGACATGAAGGCCTACGACCTGCTGATCCAGGCGGAGACCGGGCTCGCCCATCTCTCGGGCCCGCCCGAGGCGCCGGGACGCGTCGGCGTCTCGGTCTCGGACATCGCCGCCGGCCTCGATGCCTATGCCGCGATCCTCGAGGCGCTCTACGCGCGCGAGCGCAGCGGCGAGGGGGCCACGCTCTCGGTGTCGCTGTTCGACGCGACGGCGGAATGGATGGCGGTGCCGTTCCTGCATCACGAATATGGCGGGAAGGCGCCGCAGCGCCTTGGCCTCAAGCACCCGTCGATCGCACCCTACGGCGCGTTCGCCGCGGCGGACGGCAAGGAGATCGTCATCTCCATCCAGAACGAGCGCGAGTGGCAGCGCTTTTGCGCGGCGATCCTGGGTCGGCCCGAGCTCGCCGCCGACCCGCGGTTTTCCGACAACAACCGGCGCGTCGCCAATCGTGCTGCGCTCGACGCGCTGGTCGCCGAGGTGTTCGCGCGCGAGCCGCGCGCGGTGCTCGGTCAGCGCCTCAAAGCGGCGGATATCGCCTTCGGCAATCTCAACACCGTCGCCGATTTCGCGCGCCATCCCCACTTGCGCCGTCTTGCCACGCCGACGCCGGAAGGTGCCGTCGACGTGCCGGCGCCGCCCGCGCTCGTGGCCGATGCGGCGCCGCTGGGCGTGCCACGCATCGGCGAGCACAGCGACGCTATCCGCCGCGAATTCGCACCGTAAATTCTCGGCGCTCTGCTCGACGCGCTCGACGGCCGGGGCTTCTAGCGCTGCTGGTCGAGCAGCGTTACGAGGCCGAGGAAGGCCGGGATCGGGTGGGTGACGACGTAGGTGGGGATGGCCGCGAGATAGGGCTGGAAGCGGCCCTTGGCCTCGAAGCGCTGGCGGAACTTGGTCTCGGCAAAGCTCGCGCCCAGGCGCGGGGCGATGCCGCCGGCGATGTAGATGCCGCCGCGTGCACCCAGGATCAGCGCGAGATTGCCGGCCGCCGTACCGAGCATGGCGCAGAACATGGCGAGCGCCTCGCGCACCAGCGGGTCGCTCTCGCCGATATGGCGGTCGGCGATCTGCGCCGGCGTGAACGGCGCCGCCGGGACGCCCTCGATGTCCGCGAGGATGTTATAGAGATTGACGAGGCCGGGGCCGGACAGCACGCGCTCGGCCGACACGTGGTCGAAGCGGCGGCGCATGCGGTCGAGCACCGCGCTCTCGCGCTCGTCCGCCGGCGCCATGGTGGCGTGCCCGCCCTCGCTGCGGAGCGCCACCCAGCCGGCCGGGGTCGGCACGAGCCCGCTGACGCCGAGGCCGCTGCCGGGCCCGAGCACGCCGATGGGCGTGTCCGGCACCGGCGCGCCGCCACCCACGGCAAAGCGGTCGCCGGCCGGGATATGCGGCATGGCCAGGGCGTTGGCGGTGAAGTCGTTGACCACGAGCAGGCGATCGAGCGCGAAATGGCGGCGCAGGCCGCTCACCGTGAATGACCAGGGATGGTTGGTGAGCGTGATGGCGTCGCCGGTGACCGGCGAGGCAACGGCGAGCGCCGCTTCCTGCAGCGCCAACTCCTGCCGATCCTTACCGAGATAAGCGGCGAGCGCGTCCTCGAGGGTGGCGTAGTCGTCGCAGGCGAGCACGCGCGTACGGGCGATGCGCCCGTCACTGTCGACCAGAGCGAAGCGTGCGTTGGTGGCACCGATGTCGCCAATGAGCCGGCGCGGTTGTCGATTCACGGCTGCCATGCTCAATGCGCCGCGGCGGCCTCGGCAAGCGCCTGTACGAAATTCTCGCGCCAAGCGCCGATGCTGTTGCGGCGCAGGATGGCCATCATGGACTGCCAGCGCTCGATGCGCTCGCCGAGCGGCATGGCGAGAGCGTCGTGCATGGCCTCGGCCATGCCGTCGATGTCGATCGGATTGACCAGCAAGGCGTCGCTGAGCTCGCGCGCCGCGCCGGCGAAGGAGGACAGCACCAGCACGCCGGGATCCTTCGGGTCCTGCGCCGCGACGTATTCCTTGGCGACGAGGTTCATGCCGTCGCGCATCGGCGTGACCAGGCCGACGCGCGCGGCGCGCATGAAGCCGCACAAGGTGCGCTGGTTGAAGGTCTTGTTGAGATAGCGCAGCGGCATCCAGTCGAACTCGGCGAAGCGGCCGTTGATATGGCCGGCCGCCGCCTCGAGGCTGCGGCGAATCTCCAGGTATTCCGGCACTTCGCTGCGGGTCGGCGGCGCGATCTGCATGAGCGTGACGCGGCCGCGCGATTCCGGGTACATCTCGAGCAGGCGCTCGAACGCGCGGAAGCGCGGCTCGAGGCCTTTCGAGTAGTCGAGGCGATCGACGCCGATGACGAGGCTGCGG
>DASWFH010000296.1:0-2241 GCA_036394355.1 Allostellaceae bacterium
GCTGCGGCTCGTGACCGATGTCGAGAGCATCGCGCAAGCATCCGAGCTCGGCGTGGTCATGCTCCTTTTCCTCATCGGCCTCGAGCTGCGGCCGGCGCGCTTGTGGGTCATGCGCCGCTCCGTGCTGGGGCTGGGGGCGGCGCAAGTCGCCGTCACGGCAGCGGTCCTCGCGCTCTGTGGCCATATGTTCGGCCTCGCCGGGTCGACCGCCGTCGTGGTCGGCTTCGGTCTGGCGCTGTCCTCGACGGCGATCGTGCTGCCGATGCTGGCCGAGCGCGAGTTGCTGGCGACCCGCGCCGGGCGCGACGCCTTCTCGGTGCTGCTGTTCCAGGACCTCGCGGTCATTCCCGCGGTCGCGCTGCTGCCGTTGTTCGATGGCGGGGTGAGCCACGTGACGGGGATGGCGCCGGGGCAAGTCTGGCTCGCCGTTGCCAAGGGGATCGCCGCGGTGTTGGTCGTGCTCATCGGCGGCCGCTTCCTCATCCGGCCGATCTTTCGCGCGGTCGAGGGCGCCAAGGCGCCGGAGATCTTCACCGCCACCGCGCTCGTCATCGTCATGGGCACCGCCGCCCTGGTCAGCCTGGTCGGGCTGTCGATGTCGTTGGGCGCCTTCGTGGCCGGCGTCCTGCTCTCCGATTCCGAATACCGCCACGAGCTGCAGGCCGATATCGAGCCGTTCGAGGGCCTGCTGCTCGGCGTGTTCTTCATCTCCGTCGGCATGTCGGCCGATCTCGGGCTGCTCGTCGAGCGGCCGGCGGTGATCCTGGCCGGGGTGGCGCTGCTGCTCGCGATCAAGGGGGCGATCGCCTTCGCGCTCGGCCGCGCCGCCGGGCAGAGCACCGGCGACGCGACGCGCTTCGCCCTGGCGCTCGCGCAAGCGGGCGAGTTCGGCTTCGTGCTGTTCGGCGCCGCCGTTGCCGCCCATGTCATGACGGCCGAGCAGTCGCGGGCGGCGATGCTGGTGGTGACGCTGTCGATGGTCGCGTCGCCGCTGCTCTTTGCCCTCGAGGAGCGCTGGCTCGCGCCGCGCCTGGAGCGGCGGCCGGCGCGCGATTTCGACTTGATCGAGGGCGCGCCGACCCCGGTGATCATCTCGGGTTTCGGGCGCATGGGCCAGATCGTCGGCCGCATCCTTCGCCTGCGCCGCATCCGCTATACCGCGCTCGACAACCACGTCGAGCAGATCGACCTGGTTCGCCGCTTCGGGAACAAGGCCTATTACGGCGATCCGACGCGCATCGACGTGCTGCGCTCGGCCGGCGCCGGCGACGCCAAGGTCATCGTCGTCGCGCTCGAGGATATCGGCGACTCGCTCAAGGTGGTGGACCACGTCAAGCGGCATTTCCCCAACCTCGCCATCGTTGCGCGCGCCCGCAACCGGCGGCACGCGCATCTGCTGATGGATCGCGGCGTCACCCATATCGTCCGCGAGACCTTCTATTCGAGCCTGCGCCTGACCGAACAGGTGCTGGAGGAGCTAGGCGTCGAGCCCGAAGACGCGAAGCGCACGACGGCCGTGTTCGAGGAGCATGACGAGCGCACCCTCGTCGACCAGCACGGCTTCTATACTGACGAGAAGCAGATGATCCAGACCGGCAAGGAGGCCGCCGTCGAGCTGCGGCGCCTGCTCGAGGCCGACCGCGGCGAGGAGTGACCCGGGAGTTGCGGCCGCGCCGGCGCGCCGCCCTGCGGGTCGCGCCGGGCGAGCGCCGCGGCAGCTGATTCGTCCCGGGCGACCGTCCGCCGCGATTGACAAGCCGGGAGACGACCCGTTGAATGGCGCCGGGCTGTGGACCGGACGCCGGGGAATGGAATGATCGTTCGCGTTGTCGTGTCATTGCTGATCGCCGTCCTCGCCGCGGCCGGGACGGCGCGCGCCGAGGACGCCGACGTCCTCAACATTTACAACTGGTCGGACTACATCGCCGACGACACCGTGGCGCGGTTCGAGGCCGAGACCGGGATCAAGGTCCATTACGACGTCTACGACAGCAACGAGGTGCTCGAGGCGAAGCTGCTCGCGGGGCATTCGGGCTATGATCTCGTCGTGCCGTCGGCGAGCCCGTTCCTGGCGCGTCAGGCGGCGGCCGGCGTCTACCGGAAGATCGACAAGGCGAAGCTCGCCCATTACGGCAATCTCGACCCGCAGATCCTGAACGCCGTCGCCAATGCCGATCCCGGCAACCAGTACGGCGTGCCCTACCTCTGGGGCACCACCGGCATCGGCTACAACCCCGCGAA
>DASWFH010000297.1:0-1816 GCA_036394355.1 Allostellaceae bacterium
CGAGACCGCGGCGGCCGTGGTGAGCGACGAGGGGGAGCGCATCCGTGCCAACCTCGTGCTGTCGCAGCTCGCCGAGCATCAGCCGCACGGCGGCGTCGTGCCGGAGATCGCGGCGCGCGCCCATCTCGACCATCTCGACGGGCTCATCGCCCGCGCGCTGGCGGCGGCCGGCATCTCCTTCGCCGATCTCGACGGCGTCGCCGCCACCGGCGGCCCCGGCCTGATCGGCGGCGTCATCGTCGGCGTAACCGAAGCCAAGGCGATCGCGCTGGCGCGGCGGCTACCCTTCATTGCCGTCAACCACCTCGAAGGCCACGCGCTTACCGTGCGCCTCGTCGCGGACATCGGCTTTCCCTATCTGCTGCTGCTGGTGTCCGGCGGCCATTGTCAGCTCCTCATCGTCGAGGGCATCGGCCGCTACCGACGGCTCGGCACCACCATCGACGACGCCGCCGGCGAATGCTTCGACAAAGGCGCGAAGCTGCTCGGCCTCGACTACCCGGGCGGCCCGGCGATCGAGCGCGCCGCCGCTGCGGGCGATGCCACGCGCATCATCCTGCCGCGGCCGATGAAGGGCCGGCCCGGCTGCGACTTCTCCTTCTCCGGGCTCAAGACCGCGCTGCGCCAGGCAGTGGCGGAGCGCGCCTCAGGCGACGGCCGGCTCGCGCCCAAGGATACCGCCGACCTCGCGGCGGCGCTGCAGGCGGCGATCGGCGACAGCCTGATCGATCGCACCGCCAATGCCGTGGCGCTGTTCCGTGCGCGCCATCCCGCCGGCAACAGCCTCATCGTCGCCGGCGGCGTCGCCGCCAACGCCGCGCTGCGCCGCCGGCTCGGCGATCTGGCGCAGCGCCATGGCCTCGATTTCATCGCGCCGCCGCCGGCGCTCTGCACCGACAACGGCGCGATGATCGCCTGGGCGGGCCTCGAGCGGCTGCGCCTCGGCCTCACGGACGGGCTCGACTTCGCCCCTCGCCCACGCTGGCCGCTCGATCCCGACGCCGCGCCGGCCATTGGCGCTGGCGTCAAGGCGTGATCCGGCCGGATCCGGGCTGGCCGACCAATGCGCTTGCCGCCGAAAATTGGCTTTGTTTCGTAATTTTCACCTTTGCGCCGACGTCTGCTCCCGCTGCGCCGTGAACGCCATGATGCGCTCCATTGAACGCTAGTTGCGTACGAAGATATATGGCGCGCGGCTCTCCTGGTCAAGCTCGTGGACGAGGTCGATGCACTCGCCGCAGCAACGCGAGGCGCGCGTGGCCCGAGGCTTCCCTTGTGCGCGGCCAGCGCCTAAAGAAAGGGCATGGCACGGCCTCTCCTGCGCATCGGCACGCGTGGCAGCGCGTTGGCGCTCGCCCAGGCGGCCGAGCTGCGGGCGCGGCTGGCGCAAGCCCATGCCGAGCTGGCCGCGCCCGGCGCGATCGAGACGGTGGCGATCCGCACCACGGGCGACCGGCTCGACGACCGCGCGCTCGCCGCGCTCGGCGGCAAGGGCCTGTTTACGAAGGAGCTCGAGGAGGCGCTGCTCGCAGGAGCCATCGACTGCGCCGTGCATTCCGCCAAGGATCTGCCGAGCCTGCTGCCGGACGGGCTGGCCCTGGTCTGCCATCTGCCGCGCGAGGACCCGCGCGACGCCTTCTTCTCGTTGCAGGCCGCGAGCCTCGCGGCGCTGCCGCCGGGCGCCGTGGTCGGCACGTCCTCGCCGCGCCGACGCGCCCAAGTGCTGCATGCACGCCCCGACCTGCGCGTCGTGCCGTTGCGCGGCAATGTCGACACGCGCCTGACGAAGCTGGCCGCAGGCGTCATCGACGCGACA
>DASWFH010000298.1:0-1527 GCA_036394355.1 Allostellaceae bacterium
CTTCCATGCCGCCGCATTGAAGCATGTGCCGATGGTCGAGGCGAACACGGTCGAGGGCGTGCTCACGAATGTGCTGGGAACGCGCCACGTCGCCGAGGCCTGTCGCGCGCATGGCGTGCGCGCCATGGTGATGATCTCGACCGACAAGGCCGTCAACCCGGCGAGCGTGATGGGCGCGACCAAGCGGCTCGCCGAGAGCATCTGTCAGGCGCTCGACATCGTCGAATCGCGCAAACCGGGCGGCACGCGCTTCGTCACCGTACGCTTCGGCAATGTGCTGGGCTCGACCGGCTCGGTCGTGCCGCTCTTCCAGCGCCAGCTCGCCGCGGGCGGTCCGCTCACCGTGACCCATCCCGAGATCACGCGCTTCTTCATGACGGTGCGCGAGGCCGTCGAGCTCGTGCTGCAGGCCTCGGTGCTGGCGGTCAAGGGCGGCGAGGAGCGCGGCAAGATCTTCGTCCTCGACATGGGCGAGCCCGTGAAGATCGTCGACCTCGCGCGCCAGATGATCCGGCTGGCCGGCCGCAAGCCGGGCAAGGACATCAAGATCGCGTTCATCGGCATGCGTCCGGGCGAGAAGCTGCAAGAGCAGCTGTTCTACGCCAACGAGCCGCTGCTGCCGACCGAGGCCGCCGCCATCCGCCTCGCGGCGCCGCGCACCATCGACTACGCCATGCTGTCGCGCTCGCTCGATGAGCTGGCGGAGCATGCCGCCGAGCGGCGCCAGGAGCGCATGCTCGCCCTCCTCGGCACCCTGGTGCCGGAATATGGCGGCGCCGCCGCGAGTGCGTCCCGCGCCGCAGGGGCTTAGGCGCCGCGGCGTTCCGCTCCCGAGGCGGCCGAGCAGGTGACGGGCGCCGCCAAGCCCGGCGGAAGCGGTTAAGCCTCGCCCCGGCTTTCCGCGGCGATGCGCTCGAGATACTTGCGGTAGTCGGACCAAGCCGCCGGCGAGGATGATGCCCTTCATGGCGCGGCCTCGCGCGGCGCTGCGGCGCGGCCGAGCCGCTCGCCGCGATAGCGCCCGCTGCGGATCGGCTCCCACCAGGCGCGGTTGTCGAGATACCAGCGCACCGTGCGGCGCAAGCCCGTCGCCAAGCTCTCCGCCGGCCGCCAGCCCAGCTCGCGCCGAATCTTGGCGTCGTCCATGGCATAGCGCAGATCGTGCCCCGGCCGATCCTCGACGAAGGCGATGAGGCGCTCATGCGGGCGGTGCGGCGAGGTCGGCAGCTCCTCGTCGAGGACGGCGCAGAGCGCGCGCACGAGATCGATGTTGCTGCGCTCCTCGCCGCCGCCGATATTGTAGCTCTCGCCGACGCGGCCCTGCCGCAGCACCCGCCACAAGGCGGCGGCGTGGTCGCCGACATAGAGCCAGTCGCGCACGTTGCCGCCGCTGCCATAGACCGGCAGCTTCTTGCCTTCGATCGCGTTGAGGATCATCAGCGGGATCAGCTTCTCGGGAAATTGCCAGGGACCGTAATTGTTGGAGCAATTGGTCATCACCACCGGCAGGCCATAGGTCTTGTGCCA
>DASWFH010000299.1:0-1509 GCA_036394355.1 Allostellaceae bacterium
CGTCGAAGGCGTGCACAGCACGTAGCCGCCGGAGAGCGTGAGGCCGACGACCAGCGGCGCGATCGCCTTCTGGATGGCGATGCGCCACGGCGAGTCCTTGAAGCGCTCCCAGAGGCCGGCGACCCACCAGGAGACCACCGCGGCCGGTCCGCACACGGCGAGCAGCGCCACGATGGCGCCGAGAAGGCCTGCCGCTTTCCAGCCGATGAGGCTGACGATCAGCACATTGGGACCTGGCGCGGCCTGCGCGATGGCGAATAGCTGGATGAACTCCGCCTCGGTGGTCCAGGCTTTCACTTCGACGACCATACGCTGCATCTCGGGCATCACCGCCGGCATGCCGCCGAAGGCGATGAGCGAGAGCACGCCGAAGGTGACCGCGAGATCGAGAAGGATCACAGCCAGCCGCGTCGCGCGAAGAACACGCCGATCGCCGCCGATATCGGCAGCACGATCAGCATGGAGTAGCGCCCAACGCCCACCGCGAGAAAGCAGGAGGCCACCAGCACCAGCGCCGCCGGCCGGCGCACGATGGCGCGGCCGAGCTTGATCGCGGTGCCCATGAAGAGTCCCGCGCCGGTCGCGCCGACTCCGGTGACCACCGCACGAACGGTGGGGTCGGAAGCCCACTCCAGATACAGCACGCCGAGCGCCATCACCCAGATGAAAGGCAGCGCCATCAGGCCGAGGAACGCGACGATCGCTCCCGTGACGCCGAACCAGCGCTTGCCGAGCACGATCGAGGCGTTGCCGATATTCGGTCCCGGCAGGAACTGGCACAGGCCGATGGTCTCGGCGAAGTCGGCCTGCGTGAGCCAGCGGCGCTCCTCGACCATCGTGCGATGCGCCCACGGCATCACGCCACCGAACGAGCGCGCGCCGATGGCGAGAAAGCCGGTGAACAAGTCCGTGAGCGAGCGAGGCGGTGTGACGTCCATTTTTTCTTGGACAATACACCATATGCCCGCGTGGCTCGTGCCCCTTGTGCTGTGCATCGCCGTGCAGGCGCACGCCGCAGGACCAGCCTCGCTCGTGTTCTCGGAACTGGAGAAGGTGCGCATCCTGTCGCTCGGCCCCTGGCCGCCGCAGATGCCGCGCGATCCGCGCAACCGCGTCTCCGGCAAGCGCGAAGCCATCGCCTTCGGCGAGCGCTTGTTCTTCGAGCCGCGGCTTTCGGGCACGGGGTCGGTGCTCTGCGCGACCTGCCACGCGCCGTTCCGCGCCTTCCAGGACGCGAGGCCGCGCGCGTTCGGTCTCGAGCAAGTGGAACGCAACACGCCAACACTCCTCAACGTCGCCTTCTATCGCCGTTACGGCTGGGACGGCGTGCGGGAGAATCTCTGGTCGCAGAGCATCCGGCCGCTGCTAGAGCCTCGGGAGATGGGCTCGTCGGCTGCGCATGTCGCCTCGTTCGTCCGGAGGCAGCTCGCGGCCGACTATGGAAAATCGTTCGATGCGCCGCCGCCGGCGGACGATGAGGCGCTGCTGGCGGACGTGGGCAAGGCGCTC
>DASWFH010000300.1:0-8943 GCA_036394355.1 Allostellaceae bacterium
GTCGCCGAGGCCTATCAGGCGCTCCGAACGTACCTGCCGCTCGCCAAGGTGTTCTATGCGGTGAAGGCCAACCCGGCCGGTGAGATCGTGGATCTCCTGCGCGGGCTGGGCTCGAGCTTCGACGTGGCGAGCCGCGGCGAGGTCGAGCTCTGCCTCGGCCGCGGCGTCACGCCCGAGTGCCTGTCCTTCGGCAATACCATCAAGAAAGAGCGCGACATCGCCTATGCGTATGAGCGGGGCGTGCGGCTCTTTGCCTTCGACAGTGCCGCCGAGCTCGAGAAGCTCGCCCGCTCGGCGCCGGGCGCCCGCGTCTTCTGCCGCATCCTCGTCGAAGGCGCGGGGGCGGAGTGGCCGCTGTCGCGCAAATTCGGCTGTGCGCCGGAGATGGCGGTCGAGCTGTTGCGCGCTGCCAGGCAGCACGGCCTCGACCCCTATGGCGTGTCGTTCCATGTCGGCTCGCAGCAGACCAACCTCGACCAGTGGGACAGCGCCGTTGGCCGTGCCGCGCGCATGTTCTCGCTGCTGGCCGAGGCGGACATCACCTTGCGCATGGTCAATATCGGCGGTGGCTTCCCCGCGCATTACCGCGGCGATGTGCCTGGCGTCGAGCGCTATGCCGCGGCGGTGATGGCGGCGGTCACCCGGCATTTCGGCAACGACCTGCCCGAGATCATCATCGAGCCCGGCCGCTCGCTGGTGGGCGATGCCGGCGTCATCCAGAGCGAGGTGGTGCTGATCTCGCAAAAGACCTTCGGCGACCCCAAGCGCTGGATCTATCTCGACGTCGGTAAGTTCAACGGCCTCGCCGAGACGATGGACGAGAGCATCAAGTACCGCATCCGCACGCCGGCCGATGGCGGCGCGACCGGCGCGACGGTGATCGCCGGACCGACCTGCGACAGCGCCGACATCCTCTACGAGCGCACGGAGTACCGCTTGCCGATGGCGCTCAAGGTCGGCGACAAGGTGCAGATCCTCTCGACCGGCGCCTACACCTCAAGCTACGCCTCCGTCGGCTTCAACGGCTTCACGCCGATCAAGACCTACTGCATCTGACGGAGCGCGGCGGCGCGGCTTCCGGGCCGCGTCGCCGCGATCTCCGCGAGCAGCTTCTGCTGCATCGCCGCGGCGAAGGACGCGAAATCTTCCACCTGCACCAGGAAGCCGCCGGGCCCGCCGACGACATACTGATCATAATAACTGTCGAGCCACGGCTCGGTCTTGAGGATGGCGAGGCCGTTGACGGTGACGCCGGCGGCGACCAGCTCGTCGCGCACCTGCTGAGGCGGCGGGCCGATATTGGCCATGCCGTCGCCGGAAAGATCGACGACGCGGCGTGCCGCGCGGTCCGGCAGGTTGAGGAACGCCGCCTGTGCCGCGAGCAGCGCGTCGCCGATCGCGGTGAGCCCATTGGAGCTGCGCCGGCTCGCCCGGACCTTGGCGGCGAAGCCGGCGGCGCTGGCCGTGTCGGAGACGCGCGTCCAGTCAACCGTCACCACCTGCTTGTCGCGATCCGACCACTCGAGCACCAGCACGTCAATGGCGCCGTTGGCGCCGCCATTGATGGCGGCGATGAGCGGGGCGCTTTCGAAAGCGCGGGCGATCCCCTCGTGCTGCAGCTCGTATTCCTCGGCATCGACGCTCTCCGACACGTCGACGGCGAGCACCAGAGCGAGGTCGACCGCGGCGGCGCGTGCCGAGGCGGCAGCCAGCAGCGAGAGGAGAAGGGCAAGCGCAGCGGCGCGGCGAACGAGCAGCATCGAAACTCCCTGGCGGACGGCACAAGAGACACCTGGCGGCCGCTCGGCTAGAGCCGCTCCTTTACCGCTCCCGGCGCGCCCGGCGAAGCCATATAGCGTCGAGCAATACAGTGATGGCGAGCGCTATGCCGACAGCGAGGCCGGCATAAGGCACGGCCGGGTAGGGCGCGCGATCGGCGAGGGCGAGGCTGGCGAGCGCAAGCAGGAGGCCGCTCAAGGGCAGGCGAAGCGACATGATGCCAAGCTAACACTGCCCGGCGCCGCCCGCACCTTTCAGCGATTGGCCGCGGCTAGCGGCTCCGAATGCCCGATGAGGCGCGCGCGGGCGCGGCCATCGGCGCCGGAGGGCAGCGGCGCCGATGGGTCGGCGATCCACGCGGCGACATCCTCGATCAGGAGCGGCCCGTCCAGGTCGCGCAGCAGCATGTGGTAGCCCCGCGGATAGAGCGCCACACGCTGGCGCAGCTGCGCCCGCGCCGGCAGCCCATCGACGAAGCGCGCCATCGGCAGGCGCGGCACGATCTCGTCATGCTCGCCGTAAAGTAGCAGCGCCGGGGCGTCGAACCAGGCGGCGGCGGTGAGCGCGGCGCTCATCAGATCGACCAGCCCCTTGAGCGTGTCGGCGCGTGTGTCCTTGATCACCAGCGGATCGGCGCTGAACGCGCGCAGCATCGGCAGGTTGTCGGAAGGCCGAATGCGGACGGGCAGCAGGTCGGGCGAGAACTGCACCGCCGGCATTAAATTGGCGAGCCAAAGGCCGACGCGCTCGACGAAATTCATGGTCTGGCGGCCCCAGACCGCGGGCGCGACCAGAATCACGCCGTCGACATCGGGCTGCGGTGCCCCGCTGCGGCCCGATGCGGCGAGGATGGCGACGGCGCCACCCATGCTTTCGCCGAGGAGATAGAGCGGGACGCCGGGATAGCGCTGGCGCAACAGTTTTGTGGCTGTCTCCGCATCGCCGGCCAGCCGCCGCGCGCCGGGCCAGCGGCCGCGGCCCGGCGCGGCGCCGAAGCCACGCTGGTCGTAGGCGTAGGTGGCGATGCCGTTCTTCGCCCATGCGGCGCCGGCGCCGGCAAAGGCATAGGAGTAGTCGTTGAAGCCATGGAGCGCCAACATGACCGCGCGCGGCCGGCCTTCCGGCAGCCAGCGCCGCAGCGGCAGCGCGGCGCCGTCCGCGGCGACCATCCGGTCGCCGGCGAGCTGCGGAGACGAGAGCGACGACATAGGCCCTACCGCCGCAAGCTTCGCTCGGGAAAACGCATCGTCAGGATCTGAGGCGGAGGTGCAGCCGGCGAGGATCGTGGCCAGGAAGACGAAAGAAAAAACGCGCATGGCGGCTCCAACAGACCTCGGAGCCTCGCGCGAGTGCGGTTAATGCAGGGTAAAGAACCCGGCTCGGCTTGCGGCATCGCAGCCTTTGATTTCACGGGCGCTTTGCGGTAGCAACTGCCACCCAAGGCGGCGGCAGGAGACGGCGCGCAAGTGCCCGGGGTCGCCGCCCACGGGCGTGCCGTCGCCCGCGGAAGGGGAGATGCTGCAAACCATTCTCGATGCGTGCAAGGCAGTGCACCGCCTTGCGCTGGGGCCGCCCAAGAGCCCGCACGCCACGCGGTCGCGCGAGAGCCTGCTGCTCGTTGCCTTCCTCGCCTGGGTGGGGCTTGGCGCCGACGGCCTCTCCTCGGCCAATTATGGGCCCGAGGCGGCCTATCTGGCGCTCGGCGAGCATTCGGGCCTGAGCCTCTATATCGCCATCGCCACCGCCGTCACGGTGTTCGTCATCGGCCTCGGCTACAACCAGGCGATCGCGCTGTTCCCGACCGGCGGCGGCGGCTACCGCGTCGCCACGCGGCTCCTGGGGCCGCGCGCCGGCCTCGTCTCCGGCGCCGCCCTCATCGTCGATTACGTGCTCACCATCGCGATCTCGGTGGCGGCCGGGGTGGACGCCGTCTTCAGCCTGCTGCCGCTCGAGCTGCAGGGGCTGAAGCTGCCGACCGAGCTGCTGCTGATCGGCCTGCTGATCATGCTCAATCTCCGCGGCGTCAAGGAATCGATCCTGGTGCTGATGCCCATCTTCCTGGGTTTCCTGGTGACACACCTCACGCTCATCACTTACGGCGTAGGCGCCCACGCCGACCACCTGCCCCGCCTGGTCGTCGATACCGCGCGCGACACCTGGTCGCTGGCGGGGCAGATGGGCTGGGTGTTCGTACTGTCGGTGCTGCTGCGCGCCTACTCGCTGGGCGGCGGCACCTATACCGGGATCGAGGCCGTCTCGAACAACGTGCAGCGCCTCGCCGAGCCGCGCGTGGAAAACGGGCGGCTCACCATGTTCTACATGGCGACCTCACTCGCCGTCGTCGCCGGCGGCATCATCCTGCTGTACTTGCTGTGGGACGTGCGCGCCCAGGCTGGGCAGACGCTCAACGCCGTCACCTTCCGCACCATCATCGACAGCTGGCAAATGAAAAGCACCGCGCTCGGCTCGAGCCTGCTCGCGCTGGTGCTGCTGAGCGAGGCCGGGCTGCTGTTCGTCGCCGCCAATACCGGCTTCCTCGGCGGCCCGCCAGTGCTGTCCAACATGGCCGGCGATGATTGGGTCCCGCATCAGTTCGGCCATCTGTCGAGCCGGCTGGTGACGCAGAACGGCGTTCTGCTGATGGGGCTGTCGGCGTTCGCCATTCTCTGGTGGACGCGTGGCGAGGTCTCGGTCCTGGTGGTGCTCTACTCGATCAACGTGTTCATCACCTTCACCTTGACCCTATTGGGGCTCTCCGTCTTCTGGGTGCGCAGCCGGGCGCGCTACGCGCGCTGGCGCAAGCGCCTGGCGCTCTCGCTGGTCGGGTTCGCCATCTGCGGCGGCATCCTTGGCGTCACGCTGATCGAGAAATTCACCGAGGGCGGATGGGTGACCTTGCTGATCACCGGCGGCATCATCGCGCTGTGCCTCGCCATCCGCCGCCACTACGACCACACGCGCCGCCAGCTCGAGAAGGCCGACGAGCTCTTCCTGCAGACAACCAGCCTGCCGGCCGAGCTGCCGGCGCCGCTGCCGCTCGACCATGCCAAGCCGACGGCGGTCTTCCTCGTCGGCGACAGCATCGGCACTGGCATCCACACCATGCTGTGGGTGCGCCGGCTGTTCCCTAGCCACTTTGCCAACCACGTCTTCATGCGCGTCGGCGAGATCGACGCGCACAGCTACGACGGCGCCGAGGCGGTCAAGGTGCTGCGCGCGCAGGTCGAGCGCAGCCTCGCTTATTTCGTCGCTTACAGCATCGGCCAGGGCGTACCGGCCACCAGCTATACCAGCTACGGGATAGACGTCATCGGCGAGCTGACCCGGCTGGCGGAGCGCGCGCGCGCCGATTTCCCCAATTGCGTCTTTTTCTCGAGCAAACTCATCTTTCAGCGCGACACCTGGTTCACCCGCCTCCTGCACAACCAGACCGCCATCGCCGTGCAACGCCATCTGCATTTCCACGGCATGCAGATGATGGTGTTGCCGATGCGGGTCAGTTGAGCGCCGGATGCGGGCGCTTGCCGGGGCGCCGCCGAACATGCCTAGAGAGAGCAGGTAGCGCATGCGATTGGCGCAAGTCGTGATCGTCGCGATCATCGGCAGCGCTACCGGGCTCTGGAGCGGCGCGAGCTCAGCCGCGAATCAGCAACCTCCGGCTTGCGCCGCCCTGACCTTTCGGCACCCGGCTCAACGCGTCATGCGCGCAGTCGTCATCGGCCGCGCCGCGCCCGGCGCGGTGCCCAGGGCGCGCGCATAGAGCACGGGGTCGGCGAGCAGCCGGCGCGCCGCCTGCACCTCGATCTCGTGATCATCGCGCTGACCGGGGCACAACTCGCGCAGCTTCCGCCAGCCGGCGTCGTCGAGCCCGGCGCGGGCCTGGCTGAGCTCGGCGGAAAGCGTATTCGTGCGGCGCGACAGCGCGCTTGAGACGCCGCCGGCGCCGTCGGCGACATTGGCGGTGCAGACGGTGGGCACCACGCCGTGCTCGTGCAGGATGTATCCGCCCGGTGTGATGAGGCGCGACCAGGTCACGGTGATCTCGCCGTCATTGGGCATACGCTGGACGTTCTGGACGGTACCCTTGCCGTAGGACGCGCTGCCGACCACCACGGCGCGGCCGGTGTCTTGCAGCGCGGCGGCGACGATCTCCGAGGCCGACGCCGACCCGCCATTCACCAGCACGACCAAGGGCAAGCGCTCGACCTCGCGATGCGGGGCGGTGAAATACTGGATGCTCTCAGGCACGCGTCCGACCGTCGAGGTCACAGGCACGCCGTCGAGGAACAGGCTCGCCGCTTCGACCGACTGGTCAAGCAAGCCGCCGGGGTTGCCGCGCAGGTCGAGTATGATCCCGTGCAGCCCGCTGCCCATCTCGCGATGCGCCTGCCGCAGCAGGTCGGCGAGGCTTTGCGCCGTCTGCTGGTTGAAGCTGGTCAGTCGCAGATGGGCGACGCCGTATCCTTCCTTGAGGGTGACCGTGGGTGGGACGATCCGCGCGCGCTGCATCGCGACGCGCAGGCGCTCCGGGAGTCCCGTCCGCGCCACGGCGAGCGTGACGATGCTGTCGGCGGGACCGCGCAGGCGTTGCACCGCCTCCTCACGCGGCAGCGTCGCCGTGTCCACCCCATCGATCGCGACGATGATGTCGTCGACGCGCAGCCCGGCCAGCGCGGCCGGCGTGTCCGGCAGCACTTCGGCGATCCGTACATCGGCGCCCTCGGTGTCGAGCGAGACGCCGATGCCGCCGAAGCCCTCGCGCGACGCTCGGCGTTCGCGCGCCAGCTCTGGTGCCATGTAGTGCGAGAAGCGGTCGAGCATTCCCATCGCACCATCGAGCACGCGCTGGTCGAGGTTCGAGAGAGAGAGAGCGGCCACCGCCTCCGAACGGCCGCGCGCCGTCGTCATCACCGCGTCGGTCAGCGCGGCCCAGCCTTGCGTGTCCTGCGTATCCGGCGCGCTGAACCGCGTCGCGGCGCCGGCGTCGTGGAGGATGATCTGATCGCCCTCGCGCTCGACCGAGAGAGCCGCATCGATCTTGGCGAGATTGCCGAGCCCCGCCATCGCCAGCGCGGCGGGCCGGACCGGCTCGATGTAGTAGCGGGTGATGCCGTCATAGGCTTCCTCGAAGAGCTGGACCTGGCTGCCATTGGCGGCGGGCGCATCCGGCGCGCTGCCGCAACCGACCAGAGTAATGAACGCGACGGCGGTCACTGCGCAGGCGATGCCGAGCGCTTTGCGAGCCGGCATGCGAACCGCTCCGCCGCGCGTCGCGCCGCTGTCGGCATCGGTGTTGCGTGGCGGACAATCTTGGGTGGGGCGCGGGGTCATGTTGCGCGTCCGGCTATGGTTCGCGCGAATGCGCGCCCAGGTTGAGCGTGCAGCTCGCCGATCAGACGATTGTCGCGTGGACCCGGTTAACGATTGGTTGAGAGGCGATTCCGCCTGGCGGGAGGACGCCGGTTGCGCTCGGCGCCGGCGCGGCTCTCGCGCGACGTCCCCTCGGCGTCGAGCAGACTGAAGAGCAAGCTGCCGGTCACCGTGTTCGCCTCGGCGAGCCGCACGCTCACCGGGTCGCCCAGCCTATAGGTGCGCCCGGAGCGGCGGCCGACCAGCCGGTGTCCCGCCTCGTCATGGTCGTAATAGTCGTTCGGCAAGCGGCCTATCGGGATCAATCCATCGGCGCCGGTCTCGCTGAGCGTGACGAATAGCCCGGCGCGGGTGACGCCGTTGACCCGGCCGCTGAAGGTCGCGCCGACGCGCTCGGCGAGGAATGCGGCGGTGTAGCGGTCTGTGGCGCTGCGCTCGGCGGCAGCAGCGCGGCGCTCGGTCATGGAAATGTGCTCGGCGACGCCCGCGAAATCCTTGGCCTCGGTCGGAGGCAATCCGCCAGCACCAAAATCGAGACCGGCGATGACCGAGCGGTGCACCAGGAGATCGGCATAGCGGCGGATCGGCGAGGTGAAATGCGCGTAGCGCCGCAGCGCCAGACCGAAATGGCCGACATTCTCCGGGCTGTACGCGGCTTGCGCCTGGCTGCGCAGCACGAGCTCGTTGACCAAGGTGGCGTAGGGGGTGCCGACAGCGCGGCGCAGGATCTCGTTGAAATGGTGGGGACGGACGACTTGTCCCTTGGCGAGGGTGAGCCCGGGAATGCCGATGCCTTCGAGGAACTCACGCAGCGCCGCGAGCTTGGCCGGATCGGGCGCGGCATGCACGCGGTACATGCAGGGACGCCGCAGGCGCTCGAGTTCCTCCGCCGCGGCGACGTTGGCGGAGATCATGAACTCCTCGATCAGCTTATGGCTGTCGAGGCGGTCGCGCGGCTCGATCCGCGCCACGCGCCCCGTCGGATCGAGCAGGATACGGCGCTCCGGCAGATCCAGGTCGAGGGTGCCGCGCCGCTGCCGCGCGCGGTCGAGCGCGCGATAGGCGCCGTAGAGGGGGCGCAATACCGGCTCCAGCAGCGGGCCGGCGATCTCGTTGGGACGGCCGTCGATGGCGGCCTGCACCTGCTCGTAGGTGAGCCGCGCCGCCTAGCACATGAGGCCGCGCACGAAGCGATGGCGATGGACGCGCCCTTCCGCGTCGAGCCACAGATGCACCGCCATGCAGGCGCGTTCGACGCCGGGTTTCAGCGAGCACAGCTCGTTCGACAGCGCCTCCGGCAGCATGGGAACGACGCGGTCTGGGAAATAGACCGAATTGCCGCGCTCGCGCGCGGCGCGGTCGAGCGCATCAGCCGGCCGCACATACCAGGCGACGTCGGCGATGGCGACGATCGCGTGCCAGCCGCCGGGACGCTCGGGGTCGGGCTCGGCCCAGACCGCGTCGTCGAAATCGCGCGCATCGGCGCCGTCGATCGTCACCAGCGGGATCGCCCGCAGATCGGCGCGGTCGCCAAGCCCGACCGGGCGCGCCTTTTCCGCGAGCTCCACCGCCTCGCGCGGAAACTCGGTGGGAATGCCGTGGGCGTGGATGGCGATGAGGCTGAAGGCGCGCGGGTCGCTGCTGTCCCCGACGCGCTGCACCACGCGTGCTTGAGGCAGGCCGTGCCGGCGCGCCGGCAACACCTCGGCCAGCACGATCTCGCCGTCCGTGGCGTCGGCGGTATCGGCCCGGGCGACGATGAAGTCGTTGCGCAGCTTGCGGTCGGTGGGCTCG
>DASWFH010000301.1:0-4956 GCA_036394355.1 Allostellaceae bacterium
GACCGCTCCTCAGGCTGAGGCCAAATCTCTTATTCCGTATGGAGCGTCTCGTGGTTCGAGACGCGCCCTGCGGGCTCCCTCACCATGAGGAAGAAGAAGCTCCCTCATCCTGAGGAGCCCGCAGAGCGGGCGTCTCGAAGGACGCCCGCCGGTTCAGCCGACCAGCGACAGATTACCCGCCGATTCCTTGCCGCGATCGCGCACGATCTCGTACTGGACCTTCTGGCCTTCGTTGAGCCCCGGCAGGCCGGCCCGCTCGACCGCCGAGATATGGACGAAGACGTCCTTGCCGCCGGCATCCGGCTGGATGAAGCCGTAACCCTTCTGCGAATTGAACCACTTGATCGTACCCGTAGCCATGTTGGCCTCCGTGAAATCAGGAAAGCGCGTCACGCCCTTTGCGTGCCGCGCTGCAGTTGTCGGCCTCATGGTCACTTGAAGAACACGCCCGGCAGGCGTGACGGCAAGGCGCCGAAGCAGAAACTAGCGGGCGAGAAGATGGGGGGTTTTCCGGCGAAGCGCAACCGAAAATCGCGTTTGACGCAAAAATTTCACACCGGCGCGTACGTTAAAAGCTCCGGGTCAGGATAAGCTTGAGCACGAGCTTGTCGGAGGCGGCGGTGAAGCCGCGGCCGACACCGAACTCGACGTCGACCGGCGCGCCGCTGTAGTCGGCCACCGCGAACAGCATCTGCTCCTGGCGGTCGGCCGGCTCCAAATGCCGGAACACGCCGTAATCGGCGTAGTGCTCGAGCGCCATCGCCCACGTCTTGGAGAAATTATAAGCAAGGCGCTCGGCCGGCGCGAAATCGAGCGCGCCGATGCCGGTGAAGGGCACGTCGACGATCGGGTTGAAGATGAGATCGACCGGGCCGATGCGGCCGCCGATGATCGGCCGGATCTCGGAGGACCAGTGCGTGGGCTCCCAATGCCGCGCGTTGTAGCCGAGCTCGAAATTGACGGCGTAGAAGAAGCTGCGCTCGCCGGCATGCGGCACGGCGAAAAGCACGCGCAACTTGCCGCCGTCGATGAGGAAGCGGCCGTCGCGCGTCACCGAATAGAGCGGCAGATACATGCCGAGCTCGAGCCAGTCCTTGACGCCATAGGCGTATTCCGGCACGCCGTTCCACGCATGGTCCGGCACGATCGCGCCGGGAAACGCCGGCTCCTTGCGGCCGATCGGCGTGTAGTTGTTGTGCAGCGTCACGCTGAACTCGCCGGGCGCATTGATGTCGCCGTTGTAGACCTGGATCTCGTCCGTCTGCGCGTAGGCGGCGGTCGCGGCGAGCAGCCACAGCAGCGTCGCGGCCAAGGCAAGCGGCAAGGGTCGCGGCATCATGGCTGCTCGTCTTGGCTGCAGCGCACCCCCCACCCTCCCCCTCAAGGGGGGAGGGGGAATTGGTTGCTGCGGCTGTGCCGCGAGCATGAGGCGATCGAAACGCCCGTGCTTCAGGAAATAATACAATCCCCTCCCCCCTTGAGGGGGAGGGTAGGGTGGGGGGTCAGGTGCAGAGCGCATCGAGAACCGCCAAGATCACGCCATCTGTATTCGCCAGCACATCGTTGTTGCAGAAGCGCAGAACACGGTAGCCCCTCTCTTCGAGCCAGCCCGACCGGGCCGCGTCACGTTGTTCATCCGTCGCGTGTTGTCCGCCGTCCACTTCAATGACGAGCTTCGCTGCCGGGCACAAGAAATCGACGATGTAGGGGCCGATCGGCTGCTGGCGGCGAAAGCGGAAGCCCTCGAGCTGCTTGCGCCGCAAGCGCGACCATAGCCGTATCTCGGCGTCGGTCGGTGTGGTGCGCAAAGCGCGGGCGCGGATCGACGGCATTTAGTGAGATGATGCCGAGGGTGTGCGGATCGGGGCGTGGCTTGCCAAGCCGGAAAAGCGAGCGCTCAGAGCTTGATCAGCCGCTTACCGAGATTCTCGCCGCGATAGAGGCCGGCGATGGCGTCGGGCGCCTGGTCGAGGCCGGCGAGGATGTCCTCGCGATAGCGCAGTCTCCCTTCGCGGACCCATTGCGCCAGAAGCGGCACGGCTTCGTGCGTGCGGCTCTCGTAGTCGAACACGAGGAAGCCTTCCATGCGCGCGCTCTTGACGAGGAGATGGCGCTCGACCCGCGGGCCTTGCGGCCACGGGTCCCAGCTCGCGAGCGCGGCGGTGCCGCAGATGACGATGCGTGCGCGCTTGTTGATGCGGCGCAGCACGGCCTCGCTGATGCGGCCCGACGTGTTGTCGAAATAGACGTCGATGCCGTCGGGGCATGCCTCGGCCAGGGCGGCGTCGAGATCGGCCGTGCTCTTGTAATCGATGGCGGCGTCGTAGCCGAATTCGGCGCGGCAGAGGCGCGCCTTCTCGGGCCCGCCGGCGATGCCGACGGCGCGACAGCCCTTGATCTTGGCGATCTGCCCGACCGCAGAGCCGACCGCGCCCGCCGCCGTCGACACCACCACCGTCTCGCCCGGCCGGGGCTGGCCGATATCGAGCAGCCCGAAATAGGCGGTGACGCCGTTCATGCCGAGCACGCCCAGCGCCGCCGAGAGCGGCAGGTCCGTCTCGGCGACGCGGCGGATGATGCCCGTGCCGTCGGACACCGCGTATTCCTGCCAGCCGAGCCAGCCCACCACATGCTCGCCGACGCGGTAGTCGGGATGGCGCGACGCCACGACCTCGCCGACAGCGCGCGAGCGCATGACCTCGCCGATCGCGACGGGCGTCGAATAATTGGCGACGGCGCTGACCCAGCCGCGCATGGCGGGGTCGACCGAGAGGTAGAGGTTGCGCACCAGGAACTGCCCCTCGCGCGGCTCCGGCAGCGGCGCGGCGACGAGCTCGAAATGGCGGGCCTGCGGGATGCCGTCGGGGCGCGCGGCGAGCCGCACCTGGTGGTTCAGTGTCGCCATTCTCATCCTCCGGATGGTGCGGAGCTGTAGCGGACCTGTAGCACTTACCGGCTTTTCTGTAGCACTTCGCCGGGGTGTTATAGCTGTCGCAGGAAGTCGAGGAGGAGCGCATTGACTTGCTCCGGCGCCTCCTGCTGCACCCAATGGCCGACGCCGTCGATGATGACGCTCCGGGTCAGGCCCGGCAGCACCGGCCGCAGCTCCTCGACCGCGGTGCGCATCCCGGGCATGCGGATGACGCCGTCGCGCGAGCCGGCGATGAAGAGCGACGGCTGGCGGATCGGCGCGGCGGCGAAGGGCGCCATCAGCTCCCAGTTGCGGTGCAGGTTGCGGTACCAGTTGAGGCCGCCGCGAAAGCCGCTGGCGGTGAAGTCCCGGACGTACTCGGCGAGGTCGGCCCCACTCAGCCAGGGCAGCGGCATGGCCGGCTCGAAGCCGGTGTCAAGCAGGCCTTTCCCTTTGGGAACAAAGGGATGCCAGCGCTTGTCCGGGGGCAGGCTGCCCGAGGCCGAGTAGTAGACGCAAGCCAAAGCGCGCGCCACGTCCCGCTCGAACTCGCGCTCGGCGACGCCCGGCTCCTGGAAATACATCATATAGATGTCCTCCATGCCGCCGGCCTTGAACGCCTCGATGGCGCTCACCTTGCCGCGCGGGCGGTAGGGCACGCTCAAGCCGGCGACGGCGCGGAAGCGGTCCGGCCGCAGCAACGCCGAATGCCAGGCCGCCGGCGCGCCCCAATCGTGGCCGATGATCACCGCTTGCGGGATTTCGAGCGCGTCCAGCAGCCCCACCATGTCGCCGACGATGTGTAGCTGAGTGTAGGCCTCGATCGGCTCGGGGCGGTCGCTGCGGCCGTAGCCGCGCATGTCCGGCGCCAGCGCCCGGAAACCCGCCGCGGCCAGCGCCGCCAGCTGGTGGCGCCAGGAATACCACGTCTCCGGCCAGCCATGGCACAGCAGGACGGCCGGGCCCTCGCCCATCTCGGCAACGTGGAGGCGGATACGGTTCGCCTCGACCATGCGGTGCTGAACGCTGGGCTGCGGCGCCATGGCGGCCTCTTTCGCGCAAGGACGGGGCGCCATCTTCTTCAGGCGCGCCGGCAAAGTCCACAGTTGAACGCGCCCGCCAACCCGTGCAGGCTGTGCGCCGGGCCCGCGTCGCCAAGAACGCGCCCGGGAGGAGCCCATGAAGATGAAGCGGCGCGCGCTGCTCAAGGCGGTCGCCGTGCTGGCGGCGGGCGCCGGCACGATGAACGGCGGACCAGCGGGCGCGCAGGAACCGTCACCCTCGGGCGAGTTGTGGCCGATGCATCGGGCGCCGCCCTTCGCCGCAGACTGCCACATCCACATCTACGACAGCCGGTTCCCGGTGGCGCCCAATGCGATGCTGCTGCCGCCCGACGCCCATGTGGACGATTATCGCGCCGTGCAGCGGCGGCTCGGCACGGTGCGGACCATCCTCGTGCAGCCCTCGACCTACGGCACCGACAACCGCTGCATGCTGCAGGCGCTCGGCATCTTGGGCGCCGACGCGCGTGGCGTTGCCGCGGTCGATAGCGTCGTCAGCGACGAGGAGCTGCGGCGCCTCGCGGGCGCGGGCGTGCGCGGCATCCGCTTCAATTTCGTACATGCCGGCGCCGCCGCCACCATCGACATGCTCGAGCCTCTGTCGCGACGGGTCGACGATCTCGGCTGGCACGTGCAGCTCAACATCAAGGGCGACCAGATCGTCCAGCTCGAGCCGCTGTTGTCGCGCCTGCCCTCGCCCATCGTGTTCGACCATCTCGCGCGCATCCCGCCCGAGGCGGGTGCCGAGCACCCGGCCTATGCCGTCGTGCAAAGGCTGATCGACCGGGGCCGCTGCTGGGTCAAGCTTTCCGGCGCCTATCTCGAGTCGAAGGTCGGGCCGCCCAGCTATGCCGATGTCGGCGCGATCGCACGCGCCTTCATCAAGGCCGCGCCGCAGCGCCTCGTCTGGGGCAGCGACTGGCCGCATCCGAGCGTGCATGCCGCGTGGCCTGACGAGGCCGTGCTGTTCGATGCGCTGTGCGC
>DASWFH010000302.1:0-17255 GCA_036394355.1 Allostellaceae bacterium
CGAGTTCAAGAACCTCGACGACCGCATCGAGCTCGGCACGCGCAACATCAAGGTGGCGCTGCGCCGGCTGCGCCAGTTCGCGCGCGAGGGCGCGGCCGAGGAGCTCGACCTCGACGACACCATCCGCTCGACCGCGCGCAATGCCGGCTGGCTCGACATCAAGCTGGTGCCAGAGCGCCACAACGCGGTGAAGGTGCTGCTGCTGCTCGACATCGGCGGCTCGATGGACGGCCATGTGCGCACCTGCGCGGAGCTGTTCTCGGCGGCGCGCGCCGAGTTCAAGCACCTCGAATACTTCTATTTCCACAACTGCCCCTACGAGTCGCTGTGGCGCGACGCGTGGCGCCGCCAGGTCGAGAAGACGCCGACCATGCAGGTGCTGCACACCTACGATGCGAGCTACAAGCTGATCTTCGTCGGCGACGCCAGCATGAGCCCCTACGAGATCGTCCAGCCCGGCGGCAGCGTCGAGCATTGGAACGAGGAGGCGGGCCAAGTGTGGATGCACCGCCTGCTCGTGACATATCCCAAGGCGGTGTGGCTCAACCCGGTGCCCGAGCGCTACTGGGAGAGCGCGCCGTCGATCCAGATGATGCGCCGCCTCCTGGAGGACCGCATGTTCCCGCTGACGCTGGAGGGACTCGACCGCGGCATGCGGCGGCTGACGCGCTGAGGGCGGCCAACCGACCCATCCGCGGCCGAGCAAAACACGGCCGCTGCCCCATCGCTCCTCGGCTGTCGCCCGGTCGGAACCCGACGACTCGTCGATATCGGGCGCGTCAGGCGGCGTTCGACTTCTCGACCTTCGGCTTGACGTAAGCGAGCTGGGCGTGCTCGGCGCAATAGGATTTGCCTTGCATCGGCCGCTTGCCGCAGAAGTGGAAGTCCTTCTCGCCGGGGTGGCCGTGCGGCCAGGAGCAGGTCGGGCCGGTGATGCCGACCACGCGCGGCGCCGGCGGCCGCTTCAAGGGCGACGGGCGCGGGTCGAGCGCGAGGCGATGCGCCTTGCCGACCACGGCGTTCTTGCTGATGCCCAGGCGGCGGCCGATCGCGGCGGTCGAAAGGCCTTGCTTCCACAGCGCCGACAGCTGCGTGACGAGCTCCTGTGTCCAGATCGTTTCCATCGTACCCCCGCTGTATTCTGTGGGTCTCTAGTCCAGTAACCACAACATAGAGTATGTGATCCGCGAAACCGCCGCAAACGGTTTTTCGCCTCGGAACCGGTAATTTCCGATGTGGCGGCCCGGTTGACGCCGGTCGCGGGCGCGGCAACACTGGCCGCCCCCACCCCCGGCGGCTTCCCGATGTTCGCTCTCATCGCCACGCTGGCGATCCAGGCGCTTGTCTCCATGGCCGTGCTGACGCCGCCCGTCTTCGCCGCGCTGGCCGCGCCCGAGATCGGCGTCAGCGCCAACGGCATCGGCGTCTATACCTCCCTGGTCTACGCCGCGGCGTGCCTATCGGCGGCGGTAAGCGGCGGCCCGATCCGGCGCCATGGCGCCATCCGGCTGAGCCAGGTCTGCCTGCTCGCCTGCGCCGCCGGCCTCGCCCTCACCGCCTCGGCCAGCCTCGCCCTTGTGCTCGGCGGCGCGGTGCTGCTCGGCCTGGGCTACGGCCCGGTGACGCCGGCGAGTTCGCATATCTTGATCCGCCAGACGCCGCCGGCGCGGCGCGCCCTGGTGTTCTCGATCAAGCAGACCGGCGTCCCCGTCGGCGGCGCGCTGGCGGGAATCCTGGTTCCTGCGCTTGTCCTGGCGCTCGGCTGGAAAGGGGCGGCGCTCGGCGTCGTGGTGGCGGTCGCCGTCGAGCCCGTGCGCAAGAGCCTCGACAGCGATGCCGACCCGACGGCGCGCGGCGAGCGCGGCGTGCTCGCGGCGATCCGGCTGGTGCTGGCCTCGCCGCCGCTCCGGCGTTTGGCGCTGGCGTCGCTGGCTTTCTCGGCGATGCAGCTGTGCTTCAGCGCCTTCGTCGTGACCTTCCTGACCGAGCGGGTCGGCCTCGCCCTGGTGACCGCGGGCGCGGTGATGGCGGCGGCGCAGGTCGCTGCCATCGGCGGCCGCATCCTCTGGGGCTGGGTCGCCGACCGCTTCTTGCCGACACGCCAGCTGCTCTGCCTGTTGGGGCTGGTGATGGCCGCGAGCGCGGCGGCGCTCAGCTTGGTGACGGCCAGCTGGCCGGTGGGCGCGATCGCTGCCGTCACCGTCGTGCTCGGGGCGAGCGGGCTGGGCTGGAACGGTATCTACCTGGCCGAGGTGGCGACGCTGGCGCCGCCGGGCAGCGCTGGGCTGGTGACGGGCGGGGCCCTGTCGCTGACCTTCCTGGGGATCGTGATCGGACCGGCGCTGTTCAGCGTCGTGGTCGAGGCAAGCGGCAGCTATCGACCGGCGTTTCTCGCCGCGGCCTGCTGCGCCGCCATCGCCGCCCTCGCGGTGTGGCGGCGGTAGCCCGGGCTAGACTAGATCAGCTCGACCGAGGCGGCTTCCCGCCCACGCCGCGCTTGCGACACCATCATGCGCACCGGCTGTCCCGGCTCGAGCATCTCGATGCCGGAGCGCCGCAATGCCGTCACGTGGACGAAGATGTCCTTGCCGCCGTCATTGGGCAGGATGAAGCCGAAGCCGCGCGCCGGATCGTACCACTTGACCACGCCGTCCAGCGACTCCGTCGGGCCGCCGCCCTCGTCATGGCTGTCGCGGCCGCGGGAGCGGCTCTCGCGCGGCGGGCGTTGCGCCGCCGTCGAGGCGTCGATCTCGATGATCTGTGCCACCGCGCGGCCCTTCGGCCCTTGCGTCCATTCGAAGACGATGGATGCCCCGTCCGGTGCCTCGCTATGGCCGGAGCGCTCGAGCGCCGAGAGCGGCAGGAACACGTCGCCGCCGCCGTCGCTCGGGACAATGAACCCGAACCCCTTGCTCCGGTTGAACCATTTGATCTTGCCGGTGAGGCGGAAGCTGTCGCCCGACCCCTGGAACGTACTCATCGACGCACCTTGAAGACCCACTGCGCCCTCCCCTTTGGCGTCCGCCAGCACCCGCCGGGGGCGCCGGCCGGCCATTATCACTAATAAGGTCGAAAAGCGGCCGCGGCAAGGGTTGATCGAAGCCGAAGGTTGAGCGCAACAGTAAGCCCGGGTCAAGACTTGGCGGCGAAGAGCAGGTAGTTGACATCAAGGTCGTGGGACAGCGTCCAGCGCCCGGCGAGCGGGCTGTAGGAGAGGCCGCGAATGTCTTTGACGATGAGGCCATGCAGCCGCAGGCCCGCGGCAAGCTCGGAGGGGCGCCGGAACTTGCGCCATTGATGCGTGCCGCGCGGCAGCCAGCGCAAGAGGTATTCGGCGCCGAGGATACCAAAGACGAAGGCCTTGGGCGTGCGGTTGAGCGTCGCGGCAATGAAGGCGCCGCCGGGCCGGACGAGGCGTGCGGCCGCGGCGAGGAACAGCGCCGGGTCGGCGACGTGCTCGACGATTTCGAGGGCGAGCACGGCATCGAAGCTCTCGCCGGCGGCGGCGATGTCCTCCGCCGCCGTCTGACGGTACTCGATGTCGAGACCCGCGCCCTCGGCATGCGCCCGGGCGACCGCCAGCGCCGCGCCGGCGGCGTCGATGCCGGTGACGGCCGCGCCGAGGCGCGCCAGGGGCTCGCTGACCAGGCCTCCGCCGCAGCCGACGTCGAGGAGGCGCAAACCGGCAAAGGGTTTCGTTGCGCGGATGTCGCGGCCGAAATGGGCGGCGAGGCGGTCACGGATGAAGGCGAGGCGCACGGGGTTGAGTTGATGCAGCGGCCGGAACTCGCCGCTCGGGTCCCACCACGAATCCGCGCTCTCGGCGAAGCGCGCGACTTCGGCGCGGTCGACCGTGCTCGCCTTCGTCTCGCCTGCCGCCGATGTGTCCATGGCGATGCCCTGTCCGGCCGGCCGCCTTGCCTCGCGGCGGCCGGTGAGAGTATGTATACGCGCCTTTTTCCCTGCAATGCCGGTTTCTCGGCAGCCACAGGCCGGCGGCATCATTGTTGCATTCGAGCTGGCGACGGGTCCTCACGCTATGGCGCGCATCGTGCAGAAATTTGGCGGCACGTCGGTGGCCGATATCGACCGCATCAGGAGCGTGGCGCGGCGCGTCAAGCGCGAGACCGATGCCGGCAACGAGGTGGCAGTGGTGGTATCGGCCATGGCCGGTGTCACCAACCAGCTCGTCGATTGGACGCGCCAGACCTGCAAGCTCCACGACGCACGCGAATACGACGTGGTCGTCGCCTCGGGCGAGCAGGTGACGGCGGGCCTCGTCGCGCTGGCTTTGCAGGACCTCGGCGTCAACGCGCGCTCCTGGCTCGGCTGGCAGATACCGGTGCGCACCGACGATATGCACGGCAAGGCGCGCATCCTCGACATTGCCACCGCCGACCTCCTCCGCCGCATGGGCGAGGGCCAGGTCGCGGTGGTGGCGGGCTTCCAGGGCGTGGGGCCAAATCACCGCGTCACCACCCTGGGCCGCGGCGGCTCCGATACTTCGGCGGTGGCGCTCGCGGCAGCACTCGCGGCCGATCGCTGCGACATCTTCACCGATGTGGACGGCGTCTACACCACGGATCCACGCATCGTTGCGAAGGCGAGGAAGCTCGATAGAATTACCTACGAGGAGATGCTCGAGCTCGCGTCGCAGGGAGCCAAGGTTCTGCAGACACGCTCGGTCGAGATGGCGATGAACCATCGCGTACGCGTGCAGGTGCTGTCGAGCTTCACCGAGACGCCGGGCACACTGGTCGTAGACGAGGACGAGATCGTGGAAAAGCACGTGGTGAGCGGCATCGCCTACAGCCGCGACGAGGCCAAGATCACGCTGGTGAAGGTCGCCGACCGGCCGGGCGTCGCCGCGGCCATCTTTGGCCCGCTCGCCGATCACGCGATCAACGTCGACATGATCGTGCAGAACATCTCGGAGGACGGTCGCCTGACCGATCTGACCTTCACCGTCGGCAAGGCTGATCTCGAGCGCGCGGTCAAGGTGCTCGAGGAGAAGCGCGCCACGCTCGGATTCCAGGCGCTAAAGCCGGACGCCAACGTCGTCAAGGTCTCGGTGATCGGCGTGGGCATGCGGAGTCATGTCGGCATCGCTCAGCAGATGTTCCGGACGCTCGCCGAGAAGAACATCAACATCCAGGTCATCTCGACCTCGGAGATCAAGGTCAGCGTGCTCATCGCCGAGGAATACACCGAGCTCGCGGTCAGGGCGCTGCACACCGCCTACGGCCTCGACGCCGGGTAAGCCCCTCATGACCCCCGAGGCCGAACGCGGCATCGTCCCCGGGCCCCAGCGGCCGGGGGCAGCCGCACGCGAGACCGCGGCGCGCGCGCGGCGTCACCTCGACCGGTTGTGGCTGCGCGGCCGCGAGTTCCTCGGATCCGATCTGGCGATCATGGGCGGCGCCATGACCTGGGTGTCGGAGCGCAACCTGGTTGCCGCGATCTCCAACGGCGGCGCTTTCGGCGTCATCGCCTGCGGCTCGATGACGCCAGAGCTGCTCGATGCCGAGATCGCCGCGACGCGCTCGCTGACGGCACGCCCGTTCGGCGTCAACCTCATCACGCTGCACCCGCGCCTCACCGAGCTCATCGACGTCTGCGCCGGGCGCCGCGTCGGCCATGTCGTGCTGGCAGGGGGATTGCCCAATGGTGCCGCGGTCGATCGCATCAAGCGCTCCGGCGCCAAGCTGCTGTGCTTCGCACCGGCGCTCGTCATCGCGAAAAAGCTGGTCCGCATGGGGGCCGACGCGATCGTCATCGAGGGTATGGAGGCGGGCGGGCACATCGGCCCGGTTTCGACTGGTGTGCTGGCACAGGAAATCCTGCCGCATATGGCCGGCGTGCCGGTCTTTGTCGCCGGCGGCATCGGCCGCGGCGAGGCGATCGTTTCTTACCTCGAGATGGGCGCCTCGGGCGTGCAGCTTGGCACGCGCTTTGTCTGCGCCCATGAGTCGGTCGCTCATCCCCGCTTCAAGCAGGCCTTCATCCGCGCCGGCGCGCGCGACGCCGTGCCCTCGGTGCAACTCGACCCGCGCTTTCCCGTCATCCCCGTGCGCGCGCTGGCCAATGAGGGCACGCAGCGCTTCCTCGACTTGCAGCGCCAAATCATCGACCGCTTCAACCGCGGCAAGGTGTCGCAGAAGGACGCGCAGCTCGAGATCGAGCATTTCTGGGCCGGCGCGCTAAGGCGTGCCGTCATCGAGGGCGATGTCGAGAGCGGCTCGGTCATGGCCGGGCAGAGCGTAGGCATGGTGACGCGCGAGCAGTCAACCAAGGAAGTGCTCGACGAGCTCGTGGCGCAAGCCGTCGCTGCGCTCGTCGCCAGCGAACGCCGGCAGGAGGCTCACCCCGGCGCGGACGATCGCTCCCGGGCGGGGAGCTGATGGAGCCGGGAGCGGCGGTGACCGGATCCCGCCGCCTGCTGCGACGGCTGCGCGATGTGATGGCCGGCTCCGGCACCGCGCAGGAACGGCTCAACACCATCGTCCGCATCATCGCCGCCGACATGGTGGCGGAAGTGTGCTCCTGCTACGTCATGCGCGCGGGCGAGGTGCTCGAGCTCTTCGCCACGGAAGGCTTGCGGCCGGAAGCCGTGCATCGCACGCGCTTGCGGGTCGGCGAGGGCCTTGTCGGCGTTATTGCCGCGACCGCGAGGCCGCTGGCGCTGGCCGATGCGCAGTCGCATCCGGATTTCGCCTACCGACCGGAAACGGGGGAGGAGATCTATCATTCGCTGATGGGCGTGCCGATCCTGCGCGGCGGCCGCGTCTTGGGTGTGCTCGTGGTGCAGAATCGTACGCAGCGCCACTACACCGAGGATGAGACCGAGGCGCTGCAAACCATCGCCATGGTGGTCGCCGAGCTGGCCGCCAGCGGCGATCTCGTCAGCCCGTCCGAGCAGCAGCGCTCGGAGGGCATCGGCCTGTTGCCGATGCGCCTCGACGGCATACGCCTCAACACCGGGCTCGCCGTCGGCACCGCCGTGCTGCACGAGCCTCGTGTTTTGATCCATCAGCTCGTTGCCGAGGACCCGCAGGCCGAGCTCGCGCGTCTGCGCGGTGCGGTCGATGCCATGCAGAGCGCGATCGACGAGCTGCTGGCGGCGAGCGACGTCGCCAGCAGCGGCGAGCACCGTGACATCCTCGAGACCTATCGCATGTTCGCCGCCGACCGCGGCTGGCTGCAGCGCATGATCGACGCGGTGCACAGCGGTCTCACCGCGGAGGCGGCGGTGCAGAAGGTGCAGGACGAGACGCGCGCGCGCATGGGCTTGGTGAGCGACCCGTACCTGCGCGAGCGGCTCGCCGACCTCGAGGATCTCGGCAACCGTCTCCAGCAGCATCTCACCGGCCACCATATCGCCGCGGCCGTCGAGCTGCCGCCGGAATTCATTCTCGTCGCGCGCAGCATGGGTCCGGCGGAGCTGCTCGACTACGACCGCCGGCGGCTCAAGGCCCTGGTGCTCGAGGAGGGCTCGCCCACCGCGCACGTCGCTGTGGTCGCGCGCGCGCTTGACATTCCCGTCGTCGGCCGCGTCAAGGACGTGCTGGCCAAGGTCGAGGCGGGCGACCTTGTCGTCGTCGATGGCGACGAGGCCGTGGTGCTGTTGCGGCCCGGCGAGGACATCCAACAGGCGGTCAACGCCCGCATCGAGGTCCGGCTGGGTCAGCGGCTCGGCTACGCCGCGCTGCGCGATTTGCCGGCCGAGACCCGCGGTGGGGAGCGGGTCTCGCTGCAATTGAATGCCGGGCTCTTGCTCGACCTCCCTTATCTCGACGAGACGGGCGCCGAAGGAGTCGGGCTCTTCCGTACCGAGCTGCTCTTCATGCTGCGTGACGATTTTCCCTCGGTCGGGCAACAGGCCTCCGTCTATCGCCGCGTGCTGGAGCATGCGGGCGACCGTCCCGTGACCTTTCGCACCCTCGATATCGGCGGCGACAAGCTGCTGCCTTACATGTCGGAGATCAAAGACGAGAACCCGGCGATGGGGTGGCGGGCGATCCGCATCGCGCTCGACCGGCCGGCGCTGCTGCGCCAGCAGCTGCGCGCGCTCATCCGCGCTGCACGCGACCGCCGGCTGCGCGTCATGTTCCCGATGATCGCCGACATCGCCGAGTTCGATGCAGCACGCGCGGTGCTCGACCTCGAGGTCGAGCGCGCCGTGGCGCGCGGCCATAAGCTGCCTGCCAAGATCGAGGTCGGCGTCATGTTCGAGGTGCCGGCGCTACTGTGGGAGCTGCCGCAGCTGCTGCCCAAGATCGATTTCCTGTCGGTCGGCACCAACGATCTGGTGCAATTTCTGTTCGCCGCCGACCGCGGCAACCCGAAGCTCGCCGAGCGCTACGATGCGCTGTCGCTGCCGGTATTGCGGCTGCTCGGCGAAGTGGCACAGGCCTGCGCCGAGCACCGCGTGCCGTTGGCGCTGTGCGGCGAGATGGCGGGACAGCCGCTCGATGCCATGGCGCTCGTCGGCATCGGCTTTCGCGTGCTGTCGATGGCGCCGGGCAGCATCGGGCCGGTCAAGGCGATGATCCGCAGCCTCGAGCTCGCGCCGCTCGCCGGGCTGCTCGCCGCGTTGCCGGCGCTGCCGCCGCGCAGCCTGCGCAGCAAGCTGCGCGATTTTGCCCGCGATCACGGCGTCGTGGTCTGAGCTTTGACACAGGCGCGACAGCGGTCGATCGTTGCGGCGCTGCGCCGAAATTTGATAAACTGCGCGCGCGGCCGTGCCTGAAGATCAGCGGTCTTCACGGTTTTTTCATCATTCCCCTATCGCATGGGGGCTCGGTTTCAGAGGCGAATGGCGCTCCTTATCCCGACGCGAAGACATCCTCCAAGAGGCACCGTTGCAATCCGACCAGATTCAAGTGGAGGCGCCGCCGGTGGAAGCTTCGGCTGAGCCGAGGCAAACTCGGCGCCGCACGATCGGCCAGCTGTTGCGGGAAACCCGCGAGGGCTTCGGCAGCGACCTCAATCGCGTCGCCACCGCGCTGCGCATCCGCGCCGCCTACCTCGAGGCGATCGAGGAGGGCCGCTACGACCAATTGCCCGGCGCCGTCTATGCCTTGGGCTTCGTGCGTGCGTATGCGACGCATCTTGGCCTCGATGGCGAGGAGGCGGTGCGCCGCTTCAAGCTCGAGGCCGAAGGTTTCGAGGGCCAGCGCGACCTGACGTTCCCGGTGCCGCTCGCCGAGCGCAGCGTCCCCGGCGGCACCATGCTGCTCGTCGCGGTCATCTTCGCCATCTGCGGCTACGGCCTCTGGTATTATCTCTCGTCGAGCGCCCGGCCGCGGCCGGAGCGGGTGGCCGCGGTGCCGATCGAGCTCGCGCCGCGTGCTCCGATGACGCCTGCCCCTCAGCCAGCGGCGGAGGTGCCTGCCGCGGCTGCGTCGGCCACACCGCCAAGCGACGCGGCGCCGGTCGAGCCTCCCGCCGCTGCGGTGACGCTGACCCCGACACCCGATGCCGCACCGGCACCGGCCGCCCCGGTCGCCGAAACGCCGCCGCCGGCACCGGCTGCCATGGCGCCGCCACCCCCGGCACCCGCGCCGGCTCCCGCCGCCGCGCTGCCGAGCGTACCGGAGGCCGCCGCGACAACGCTGCCAGCACCCGAGAAGCCGCGCATCTACGGCGTCGCCAACGGCCGCACGCGCATCCTCCTGCGCGCGGTCAGCGACAGCTGGATCCAAGTGCGCGACGGCAACAACGTGGCGATCTTCTCGCGCCAGCTCCACGCCGGCGACAGCTATCGCGTGCCCGACCAGCCAGGCCTCACCATGCACACGGGCGTGCCTGCGGCGATCTCCGCGACGGTCGACGGCCGGTCGGTTCCGCCCTTCCGCGGCGGCGTGCGGGTCAGCGTCCTTCTCGAACCGGCCCGCCTGGTCGCCGGCACGGCGGTTGTGCCGGGCTCGCCGTCGCCCGCGCCTGCCGCAACCCCCGCGCCGGCTCCGACTCGGGCGGCCCCGTCGACTCCGACCGAGGTCGATCCGACCGCACCCGAAGAGCCTGAATAATCTGAATACTCGGTCCGGAACTTTTGCTCACGCCGGAAACGCGCTATAAGGCGCCGTGTTTGCCCCTCGTTCGTCGGGGTGCAGCGACAAGAGGTTGAGCGATGAGCGTGCGTCCCTATCGCGATATAGATCGACGCCGGAGCCGCCAGATTCATGTCGGCAAGGTGCCGGTGGGCGGCGACGCGCCCATCACCGTGCAGTCGATGACCAACACACTGACCCACGACGTCGCGGCGACCGTCAGTCAGATCAAGGCGTTGGAGCGCGCGGGCGCGGACATCGTGCGCGTCTCCTGCCCCGACCAGGAATCGGCGCTGGCGCTCAAGGAAATCGTGCCCCAGGTCGAGGTGCCGATCGTCGCGGACATCCATTTCCACTACAAGCGCGCCATCGAGGCTGCCCAAAGCGGCGCCGCCTGCTTGCGCATCAACCCCGGCAATATCGGCTCGGCCGAGCGCGTCCGGGAGGTGGTGAAGGCAGCCAAGGATCATGGCTGCTCGATGCGCATCGGCGTCAATGCCGGCTCGCTCGAGCGCGACCTGCTGGAGCGCTACGGCGAGCCTTGCCCCGAGGCCATGGTCGAGAGCGCGCTCACCCACGCCAAGATCCTCGAGGACAACGACTTCCGCGAATTCAAGATCTCCTGCAAGGCGTCCGACGTGTTCCTTGCCGTCGCCGCCTATCAGCAGCTCGCCGAAGCTTGCGACTATCCGTTGCATCTCGGTGTCACCGAGGCCGGCGGCTTGATGACCGGCACCACCAAATCGGCGATCGGCATGGGCTCGCTGCTGTGGGCAGGGATCGGCGACACGATTCGCGTCTCACTCTCGGCCGACCCGGTGGAGGAGATCAAGGTCGGCTACGAGATCCTGAAGGCGCTGGGGCTGCGCCGGCGCGGTGTCACGGTCATCTCGTGCCCGTCCTGCGCGCGCCAGAATTTCGAGGTGATCAAGACGGTGGAGGTGCTGGAGCAGCGGCTGGCGCATATCACCACGCCGATGACGCTGTCGGTGATCGGCTGCGTGGTCAACGGGCCGGGCGAGGCGCGCGAGACCGACATCGGCTTCACCGGCGGCGGCAACAACACGCACCAGGTCTATGTCGCGGGCGTGCCGCATCATCGCCTCAAGGATCAGAGCATCGTCGAGCATCTCGTCGAGATGGTCGAGAAGAAGGCCGCCGAACTCGAGGAGGCCAAGCGCGCCGGCGCCGCGGCCGACGCGGCCGCCTCCTAGGCGCGCCGCGTCTGCGGTATCGTCCATGGCCGCCTTGCAGCCGGTGCGCGGCACCCAGGATCTCTTGCCGGAAGAGCAGCGCCGACATCGCGCTGTCGTGGACACGGCGCGCGGCCTCGCCGAGCGCTACGGGTATCAGGAGATCGCGACGCCGATCTTCGAGTTTACCGAGGTGTTCGCGCGGCCCATCGGCGAGACGACCGACATCGTCACCAAGGAGATGTACACCTTCACCGACCGCGGCGGCGAGGAGATCACGCTGCGGCCGGAATACACCGCCGGCATCGTCCGCGCCGTGCTCTCCAATGGGCTCGCACAGAACCTGCCGCTCAAATTCTTCGCGAGCGGTCCGATGTTCCGCTACGAGCGGCCGCAAAAGGGCCGCTTCCGCCAGTTCCACCAGATCGATGTCGAGCTCATCGGCGCCGCGCCGCCCGCGGCTGACGTCGAAGTCATCGCGCTCGGCGCCGATATCCTCGATGCGCTCGGCATCCTGAAGCGCACCGTGCTCGAGCTCAATACGCTCGGCGATGCGGCGAGCCGGCAAGCGTATCGCGAGGCACTCGTCGCCTATTATGCGCAGCACCGCGCCGGGCTTTCGGAGGACAGCCTCAAGCGGCTCGAGCGCAACCCGTTGCGCATCCTCGATTCGAAGGACGAAACGGACAAGCGCATCAATGCCGGTGCGCCGTCTTTCGCCGATTATCTGACGCCGGAGGCGCGCGCCTTCTTCGATGCGGTGCGCTCCGGCCTCGACCTGCTCAGCATCGGCCATCGCGTAAGCCCGCGCCTGGTGCGCGGCCTCGATTACTACTGCCACACCGCCTTCGAGTTCGTGACCACCGATCTCGGCGCGCAAGGTACGGTGCTGGGAGGCGGCCGCTATGACGGGTTGATGGGCGTCATGGGCGGGCCCGAGACGCCGGGCGTCGGCTGGGCCGCCGGGATCGAGCGCCTCGCGCTGCTCATCGGCGAGCCCACGCCGCCGCCGCGGCCGATCGCGGTGATCCCCATCGGCGACAACGGCGAGGCGGCGGCGTTGAAGATCGCGCATGAGCTGCGCGGCGCCGGCTATGTCGTCGATCTCGGCTATTCCGGCAACATCGCCCGTCGCATGAAGCGCGCCAACAAGATCGGGGCGCGCGCAGCGGTGATCCTGGGCGAGGATGAGCTGGCGCGCACGACGGCGACCTTGCGCGATCTCGATAGCGGCGAGCAGATCGAGGTGCCGCTCGGCGCGCTCAAGGACCGCCTCGCCCCCTTCCGCTAGCGAGGGAGAGCACCATGCCCGGCGCCGACGCGGCCGGGACGGGCATCGCCCTGCTCGTCATCGGCACCAACCATCGCACCAGCCCGATCGCGCTGCGCGACCGCTTTGCGCTGGTCGAGGCCGAGCTGTCGGCAGCTCTCGAAGGTCTGCGCGGCGCCGGGCTCGGTGAAGCGGCGCTGATCGCCACCTGCGACCGCGTCGAGCTTGTCACCACCAGTGACGACGCCGACCGCACGGCCGCCCTTTTCATCGAGCTCCTTGCCGAGCGGACCGGGTTCGCCGCGGCGACCATAGCCGCTGGACTCTACCGCCACGAAGGCGCGGCGGCGCTGCGCCATGTCTTTGCCGTCACCAGCGCGCTCGACGGCCTTGTGATCGGCGAGCCGCAGGTGCTCGGCCAAGTGAAGGCGGCACACCGGCTCGCTGCCGAGTTTGGCCTCGCCGGTGCGGCGCTCGAGCCGGTTTTCTCGGCAGCCTATGCGGCGGCGCGGCGCGTGCGCCGTGACACGCGCATCGCCGAGCGGCCGGTCTCGATCGCCGCGGCGGCGCTGCAGCTCGCGCGCGACATCCACGGCGACCTCGACCGCTGCGAGGCGCTGCTGCTGGGCCCGGCCGAGATGGGCGAGTTGATCGCAGGACAGTTTCGCCGCGCCGGCCTCGCCCGGCTCGTGGTGTGCGGCCCGCCGGCGCGCGCCGAGCGGGCGGCGCAACGCTTCGTCTGCAACCTGCTGCCCCTGGACGAGCTGGACGACGCGCTGGCCGCGGCCGACATCGTCATCGCCTCGCTCGGCAGCGGGCGCGCCGTGCTGACCGTGCCGCGAGTCGCCGCCGTCTTGAGGCGCCGCCCGCGACGGCCCATCTTTGTCATCGATGCGGCGATCCCGGCTGATGCCGAGCCGGCGGTTAACGATCTCGACGGCGCCTTCCTTTATGATCTTGGCGATCTCGAGCGCGCTGCGCTGGCGGGGCGGGCCGTGCGCGAAGCGGCGTCAGCCGAGGCGTGGCGTATCCTCGATGCCGAGCTCTCGGCCTTCGCCGAACGTCGTGCCGCGCGCCGTGCGGCGCCGGCCGTGGTGGCGCTGCGCCGGCATGTGGAAGCGCTGCGGCGTCAGGCGCTGGACGAGGCGGGCGGCGACGCCGAGGCGGCAACGCGCCTTCTCGCCAATCGCGTGCTGCACGATCCATCGGAGGTGCTGCGCGAATTGGCGGGCGCGTCTCCCGGCGAGATCGCCGCGATCGAAGACCTGCTGCGGCGCCTGTTCCGCTTGGGCGGCGAGGGGGAGGAGAGGACGGAGTGACCGCGCAAAGCTCTCTGGATGCCAAGCTCGATCGAGTCGTGCGGCGCCATGCCGAGCTGCGCGACGCGCTGGGCGCGCCCCATCTGCCGGGCGGCGAGGTGGCGAAGCTCGCTCGGGAATACAGCGAGCTGACGCCCATTGTCGACAGCGTCGCCGCGCTACGCAAGTTGCAGGGCGAAATGGCCGATCTGTCGGCGCTGGCCGAAGACGGCGACGATCCAGAGATGCGTGCGCTCGCGCAGAGCGAGCTGCAAGCGCTGAAGGAGCGGCTGCCGCAGCTGGAGCAGCAGGTAAAGCTGCTGTTGCTTCCCAAGGACGAGGCCGACGCGCGCAACGCGATCCTCGAGACGCGCGCCGGCACCGGGGGCGAGGAGGCGGCGCTGTTCGCCGCCGCGCTCTTCCGCATGTATCAGCGCTACGCCGCGCAGCATGGCTGGCGCTTCGAGGTGATGGAAGTGTCGGAGACCGGGCTCGGCGGCTTCAAGGAGGCGATCGCGACGATCAGCGGTCGCGACGTGTTCCAGCGGCTCAAATTCGAATCGGGCGTGCATCGCGTGCAGCGCGTGCCGGAGACCGAGGGGAGCGGCCGCATCCATACCTCGGCGGCGACGGTGGCTGTGCTGCCCGAGGCGGAGGAGGTCGACATCCATATCGAGGAGAAGGATCTGCGCATCGACGTCTTCCGCTCGAGCGGTCCGGGCGGGCAATCCGTCAACACGACCGACAGCGCCGTGCGCATCACGCATCTGCCGACCGGCATCGTCGTCTCGCAGCAGGATGAGAAGTCGCAGCACAAGAACAAGGCCAAGGCGCTCAAGGTGCTGCGCGCGCGGCTTTACGAGCGCGAGCGGCAGGCGCGCGAGGCCGAGCGCGCCGCGTTCCGCAAGAGTCAGGTCGGCACCGGTGACCGCTCCGAGCGCATCCGCACCTACAATTTCCCGCAAGGCCGCGTTACCGACCACCGCGTGAACCTTACGCTCTACAAGATCGACAAGGTGATGAGCGGCGAGGCGCTCGACGAGTTCATCGATGTGCTGCTCTCCGAGGACCAAGCGGCGCGCCTGGCGGAAGTGGAATGACCAAGCCCCGGCGCATGACTCCCTCTCTCCATGGCGAGAGGGCGACGACCGGTGACCTGGTCGGCGCCGTCGCCAGGCGCCTCGCTGCGGCCGGCATCGCCGAATCGCGTCGCGAGGCACGGCTGCTGGTGGCGCTGGCGCTGGGCGTCGAGCCCGGCGTTGTGCTGGGCTATCCCGAGCGTCCCATCGATGCGGCGGCGCAAGCGCGACTTGCCGCGCTGACGGCGCGCCGCGCCGCGCGCGAGCCTTACTCGCGTCTCACCGGCCGGCGCCAGTTTTGGAGCCTCGATCTCGAGATCTCGCCCGACACGCTCGATCCCCGGCCCGACAGCGAGACCCTGGTGGAGGCCGCGCTCGCGCTGCTGCCGGACCGCGCCGCGCGGCTGCGCATTCTCGACTTCGGCACGGGTAGCGGCTGCCTCCTCCTCGCGCTGTTGTCGGAGCTGCCAAACGCCATCGGGATCGGCATCGACATCCTCCCGGGGGCAACGGCAACGGCGCGGCGTAATGCCGCGGCGCTCGGTCTGGCAGGACGCGCGCTATTCGCGGCGGGAAGCTGGGGAGAAACAATTTCCTGCCAGGCGGATGTCATTGTCGCCAATCCTCCCTATATACAATCTGCGGAGATCGAGACATTGGCGCCAGAGGTCGCCGGCTACGAGCCGCGATGCGCGCTTGACGGCGGCGCGGATGGACTCGCCGAGTATCGGGAGTTGGCGGCCGCGACATGGCGTCTTTTGGCGCCTAACGGTATCGCCCTCTTCGAAGTGGGCGCCGGTCAGCATGCCGCGGCGGCCATGCTGCTGAGCGCGAGCGGCTTGGAGCTGCAGAGCGTAAAATGCGATCTATCCGGCGTCATACGCTGCATCGTGGTCGCGCCTGCGAGGGCTAACCGGTGAATAGAGCAAGCGAAGGATCAAAAAACTTGTTGGAATAGACGGGTTTCCCGTCTAGGGTGGGAAGCACGAAGAGATGGAGCCGAGAGCTCCTGCGCCTCAGGGCGCCGGTACCGCTCCCCTGCCGAGAATGGTGCTGACCGCGATGCGGGCAGACACCGAGGGGCACTCGCACCAATCACAAATGTCGTGAATGATGTCGTATCGCGATTTCAAAGGAATCATGAGACCCGGCCAGAACAAGCGGAACCGAGGCCGCAACAACGGCGGAGGCGGTGGTGGTGGTGGTGGCAACCATCCGAACAACCGTCAGCGCATGCCGCATCGCATCCAGACGTTCGATAGCAACGGCCCGAACGTAAAGATCCGCGGTAATGCTTACCAGGTGTTCGAGCGTTACGTGGCGCTCGCGCGCGAGGCAGGCTCCTCCGGGGACCGAATCGCCGCGGAGAATTTCTACCAGCACGCTGAGCACTATTTCCGCATCATGAATGCCGACGGGCAGGGCCAGGGCAATTCCGTGGCGCCGCCGCGGCCGATGACGCCGGCCGATACCGAGATGACCGGCCCCGAGCCGGAGGCCGAGGCTGCGCCGGCGCCGACGCCGCCGAGCGAGCCGGAAGTCCCCCCGACGGCGTGACGACGCTGCCGCCCCGGAAGAGGGCGGCGCGTGGATGGCGACGGACCGGCAGGTCGCCGGATTTCAGGCCCACGCGGGTGAGCGGCGCGACCTTGTGACCGCCCGCCCGCGCACCAATATCCGTTGCTTGGAAGGCGGGCCGCGTTGCCTCGAAGAGGGATCGGCGCGTCGGTTCACGCGAGGGTCTCATGAACTTCGAGAAATATACCGAGCGTTCCAAGGGTTTCGTCCAGGCCGCGCAAACCCTGGCGCAGCGTCGCGGCAATCAGCAGATCACGCCCGAGCACCTCTTGAAGGTGTTGCTCGACGACAGGGAAGGCTTGGCGTCGAACCTCATCCGCGCCGCGCAGGGCGACCCCGTCGCGGTGCATGCGGCCGTCGATGTGGCGCTCGACAAGCTGCCGCGCATCGAGGGCGCCGGTGCCGGCCAGGTCTATCTCTCGCCGGAGATCGCGCGGCTCTTCGCCGAGGCGGAAAAGGTCGCAGAGAAGGCGGGCGACAGCTTCGTCACTGTGGAGCGGCTGCTGCTCGCGCTGACGCTGCTCAAGGAGAGCGCCGCGGCCAAGGCGCTCGCCGCGGCGGGAATCACGCCGCAGAATCTCAATCGTGCGATCGAGGATATCCGCAAAGGGCGCCGCGCCGAGAGCGCCAGCGCCGAGGAAGGTTATGACGCGCTCAAGAAATACGCGCGCGACCTGACCGAGGCGGCGCGCGAGGGCAAGCTCGACCCGGTGATCGGCCGTGACGAGGAGATCCGGCGGACCATCCAGGTTCTGTCGCGCCGCACCAAGAACAACCCGGTGCTG
>DASWFH010000303.1:0-1678 GCA_036394355.1 Allostellaceae bacterium
CGAGCGGCGCCGAGCTGGCCGCCGCGCTCACCCATCAACTACAGCGCCTGGAGGCGATGCAGCAGGCGGGGGCGCGGATCATGGCGCAGCCGCAGCTCGGCCGCGACGTGTTCGCGCGCGGCGCGCCCGAGGGCCTCCCCAAGGTGCTGCGCCCAGTCTACCAGGCGACGCTCTACGACCTGCTCAGGGCCTATGGTGAGCAGCGGCAGCGCAAGGAAAATGTCGGCGTGCTGCATATCGCGGCGACCGAGCTCTACTCGATGGACGAAGCCCTGCATCGCCTGGAGCGCCTGGTCGGGCGCATTCCGGAGTGGCGCACGCTCATGAGCTTCCTCCCGCCGGGCTTGCGCGGCGGGGTGGTCGGGCGCTCCGCCGTCGCCGCCACCTTTGCCGCGACCTTGGAGCTGGTGCGCGCCGGCAAGGTCCAGCTGCGCCAGGACAGCACCTTCGGCCCGATCTATCTGCGCAGCCCGCCGGAGACGCCATGAGCGCGAGCGAAACCGATCCGCATGCCGACCAGCTGCGCCTCGTCGAGGCGCTGCTCTTCGCCGCCTCCGCGCCGCTCGATGCCGGCAGCATCGCCGCGCGCCTGCCGGAGGGGAGCGACGTCGAGGCGCTCGTCGCCGAGCTCGCCGAGCGCTACCGCCCGCGCGGCGTCAATGTCGTGCGCGTCGCCGGCGGCTGGACGCTGCGCACCGCGCCCGACCTGGCGCCGCGCCTCAAGCTCGAGCAGACGGTGACGCGCAAGCTGTCGCGCGCCGCCGTCGAGACGCTCGCCATCGTCGCCTATCACCAGCCGGTGACGCGCGCCGAGATCGAGGAGATCCGCGGCGTGGTCGTCAGCAGCGGCACGCTCGATGTGCTCATGGAGGCGGGCTGGATCATGCCCAAGGGCCGGCGCGAGACGCCGGGTCGCCCGGTGACCTGGGCCACGACCGAGCAGTTCCTGGTGCATTTCGGGCTCGCCGACAAGAGCGACCTACCGGGCATCGAGGAGCTCAAGGCGGCCGGCCTCATCGGCCCGCGGCCTGACTTCAGCCTTTCCGAGGCGGCAGCGCTGCCTTCCGCGGAGGAGGCCGAGGACCAAGGCGACGCCGACGAGCGCGAAGACGCGGCCGAGCCTGAGGACGAGCCGGAAGAAGCGGAGCCGGTCGCCGAGAAGAGCGACGAGCGCACCGCGCCGGAGCGCTAGACAGCCTCGCTCGCAATTCCATATGCAGAGGAGGTGCCGTCGCAGGCGGCTGGCGTTTGCGGCACACTCCCGCTTCTGCCATTATCCGCGCCCCGGCAATGCCGGGCGGGACGGCAAGGCGTGGAGAGCCAGGCATTTCGGTGACAGGCGGCGATGTTTGATTTTGCGTGGTCCGAATTGGCGGTGATCGCCGTGGTCGCGCTGGTCGTGATCGGGCCCAAGGATCTGCCGCGAGTCATGCGCACGGTCGGCATCTGGGTCGGCAAGGCCCGCGCCATCGCCCGCGAGTTCCAGGGCAGCCTCGACCAGATGATGCGCGAGGCCGAGCTCGAGGAGATGCGCAAGCAGGTCGAGCAGGCGACCAACGTCAATCTCGCGCACGAGATCGAGCGGACCATCGATCCCGCGGGCGAGCTGCAGAAAAGCCTCGACGAGCCGGCGCTGTCGCCGCCCCCGCTGACGCCGGAGGCATCGACGCCCGCCGCC
>DASWFH010000304.1:0-2528 GCA_036394355.1 Allostellaceae bacterium
AGCCGCATCGTCTCGCCCACCTTCGGCGGCGGCTCGTGGCTCGCCCATGGCAGCATCGCCGCCGGCGTGAAGCTCGATCTGCTGCTGGCGCGGCTCGTCGCGGCGAGCGCGCGCCACACCCTGCCGCGCTACCTGTCCGCCGCGGGCTACCGCACGGTCGAGATCATGCCCGGCCTCAAGACGCCGCCGCTCGAGAGCGGCTTCTGGGGCTTCGACCGGAGCTACCTGGCCGCCGATCTCGGCTACGAGGGACCGCCCTTCGGCTGGTTCGGCATCCCCGACCAGTACACGCTGGCCCATTTCGACGCGACGGAAGCCGCGCCCGGGCACGCGCCGCTCTTCGCGCAGATCGTGCTGGTGTCGAGTCACACGCCCTTCGCGCCGGTGCCGCCCTATGTCGCGGACGGGCAAGAGGGCGACCTCTATCGCAACATCGCCCCGAGCGAGTGGCAGCGGATCTACGCGCCGCCCGACTGGTCGCGCCTCGATGAGCCCTATCTCGCCAGCGTCGTCTATGATCTGAAGGCGCTCGGCGCCTGGCTGGCGCGGCGTCCCGGCGACGCCCTCATCGTCATCCTCGGCGACCACCAGCCGCCTGGCTTCATCGCCGGCGAGAAGCAGCCCTGGACGGTGCCGATCCACGTGCTGTCGCGCGCCGCCGATCTGGTGCGTCCCTTCGAGGCTGCCGGCTATGCCGCGGGCGCGGTGCCGCCCTCCGCGGGGCCGTTCAAGGGAATGGAAACCTTTCTCGGCGACTTTCTCGCGGCGTTCTCGCACCCGCCCACCAGGGTCGCGGCGCGGCCGGGAACGCCGGAGCATGTGAGCGATTGATCGACGCCCAATCCATCGCAGCCGCGCACGCGCAATACCGCGCCGAGGGCTACGCCGTGCTGCGCGGCGTGTTCGGCGCCGACGAGATCGCGACGCTTGCCGCCGCCTTCGACCGCCAATGGCAGCAGGGCATGGCGCATGGCGCCAGCTTCCGTCACGGCAATCTGCTCTATCGCCTGGGCAAGGATGCCGCGCTCGGCAAGGTCGTGCGCCTCGTGCAGTGGCCGTCCTATGCCGACCCGGCGCTCGAGGGCGCGCGGCGCGACCCGCGCTGGCTGCCGCTCTTGGAGCCGCTCATCGGCCGCGACATCAAGCAGATCATCAACCAGCTGCATTGGAAGCCGCCGGGCGCGGCTGGCGCCGAATTCGCCTTCCACCAGGATGCGCGCTTCCGCCGCCCACGTGCCGCCTTCCGCAACCTCGCGACAGCTTACGTGCAGACCGGCCTCGCCATCGACGCGCACCGCGCCGCCAATGGCGGCATGCGGGTCTATCCGGGCTCGCATCGCCTGGGCGAGAAGGACCTCGCCGGCAAGGCGCCGGTGCTCGACCAGGCCATGGCCGACAAGCGCCTGACGGCGGCCGGGCTCGATCCGAAGAAGCTCGTCGATCTCGACCTCGATCCCGGCGACGTCGCGTTCTGGAGCGTCTACACCATCCACGGCTCCGGCCCCAACGCCACGCCAGGCGACCGCCGCTTCTATCTCAACGGCTATGTCCGCGCAGCCGATTGCGACCGCGGCGAATGGGCCTTCCGCGACGGCAAGCCGGTGTCGCTGGGCAAGCCGGTGCTCGTCCATTACGAGGATTTGCACAAGCGGCCGGGCCCGCACTACGTCGAGGATTGAGCTGACCCGAGGACGGCGAGGTTCGACTCCTCGCGGCCCGCCTCCACCGAGATCGCATGGCGAGTCTTCCCGCCAATCAGAAGATTGATAATCCCGCCAATTCGGCTTACACCCTTTTCCCGCTTGCCCAGTTCGGGGCGAGCGGGTAGCGATGGGAGACCATGGGCCAAGTCATGAAGTCGCCAATCGATCATCCGCCGTCAAATTATGAACGGCTCCGTCAGATCATTGCAGAACGGTGTTTCACGAAGGGACAGCCGTTCCAGCTTTCGTCGGGCAGGATGAGCAATTTCTACTTCAATCTAAAGCCGGCAATGCTCGATCCGGAGGGCCTTGATCTGCTAGCCGATATCATTTTGGAGCGCATCGCTGGCATTGACGCGAGGTACATCGGCGGTCTCGCCATGGGCGCGGTGCCGTTGGCGATCGCTGTGCTTTTGAAGAGTAACGCAACGGCGCGGCCTCTCCAGGGTTTTTGGGTGCGGAAAGAAGCGAAGGGGCACGGAACAAAAAATCTCACTGACGGCTATATCCAAGACGGCGCGCGCGTCATCATCGTAGAGGATGTGACAACCAGCGGCGATTCTGTGATGCAGGCCATCAACGAGGTAAAAAGGCGCGGCTGCGACATTGCCGCGGTAATAACGATTGTTGACCGCTTGGAAGGTGCCGAAGAGCGATTGGCTCAGAACGGAGTCAAGCTTACGGCGCTCTTCACCGCAAAAGATTTTACGTAGCGGCGGATGTATCGCCGCTCGCTCTGGGGATTCTAGCCGGCACCTATCAGAAGGTTTCGCCCCGCGCGGGCTAGAAGCTGATCACTCTGGTGTCGGCTCGCTTGGCGGCCGC
>DASWFH010000305.1:0-2679 GCA_036394355.1 Allostellaceae bacterium
CGCTGCGCTCGATGGGCGATATCTCCTACTCGGTCTATCTCGGACAGAGTCTCGCCTTCTCCCTTGTGCTGTCGCTGTCGGCGACACGGTTCGGCCCTCTGCTCGGGATCAACGGATTGCGGGTGTTCACCGTTGCCTCGACGCTTGCCATCGGCGCGCTCCTCTATCGCTGCGTCGAGGTGCCCTGCCGCACGCTGCTGCGCCGCGCGCCCGACCAGCTCCGGCGCCTGGCGGCACGGGCGTGAGATCGGAACGGACGCAAGCTCTCGACACCGGACGGGGTCGATCGCCTGAAGCGCCCGGCGCCGCGGTTCGGGCCTGCCGCGGTTAGGCATTGTTCCCGGCCCCGGCTTCGGCGATATAGGGGCGGTCAACCCTGGCAACGAGGCGCGCCTTTCATGCTCACGCTGTCCGGCCGCATGGCCCTTCTCGGCACCGAATCCGCCTTCGAGGTGCTGGCGCGCGCCAAGGCGCTCGAGGCCGCGGGGCGCTCGATCATCAATCTCGGCATCGGCCAGCCCGATTTCGCCACGCCCGCGCATATCGTCGAGGCCGGACGCAAGGCGCTCGCCGATGGCCATCACGGCTACACGCCCGCCAACGGCATCCTGCCGCTGCGCGAGGCGGTGGCTGCCGACCTGCACCGCCGCCACCGCGTCGCCGTGTCGCCCGATCAGGTGCTGATCGTCCCGGGCGGCAAGGTGACCATGTTCTTCGCGGTGATGATGTTCGGCGAGCCCGGCGCCGAGATCATCTATCCCAATCCCGGCTTTCCCATCTACGAGAGTGTCATCCGCTTCTCCGGCGCGACGCCCGTGCCGATGCCGCTCTACGAAGCCGCGGGCTTTTCCTTCAACGCCGAGGAGGTGCTGGCGAAGATCACGGCGAAGACGCGGCTCATCATCCTCAACAGCCCTGCCAACCCGACCGGCGGCGCCGTACCCAAGGGCGAGCTCGACAAGCTGGTCGCCGGGCTCGAGCGCCATCCGCATGTCGCGGTGATGAGCGACGAGATCTACGGCGAGATGGTCTATGACGGCGCCGAGCATGTCAGCCTGCTGACCTACCCCGCGCTGCGCGACCGCGTCATCCTGCTCGACGGCTGGAGCAAGACCTATGCGATGACGGGCTGGCGGCTCGGCTACGGCGTCTGGCCCAAGGCGATCTTCGCCGCGGCCGAGCGGCTGGCCATCAACTGCCATTCCTGCGTCAATGCCGCCGCGCAATACGCTGGAATTGCGGCATTGACGGGGCCGCGCGAGCCTTCGCTGCGCATGGTCGCAGCCTTTGCCGAGCGCCGGCGGATGATCATCAAGGCCTTGAACGCGCTGCCCGGCTTCCGCTGCGCCGTGCCGGGCGGCGCCTTCTACGCCTTCCCCAACATCGCCGGCACCGGCTTCGACAGCCGCACGCTGCAGGGGCGCCTGCTCGAGGAGACCGGGGTCGCCACCATCTCCGGCACCAGCTTCGGCGCCTTCGGCGACGGCTATCTGCGCTTCTCCTACGCGGCGAGCCTCGCCGCGCTCGACGAGGCCATGGCGCGCATCAGGGCATGGCTCGAGCGCCAAGGAAACAGCCGCGGCGGCGTTGGCAAGGCCTGACCTTCCTCGCGCGGAGGAAGGATTGGTTAACATCGTGCGGCTATCCTATGCCTGGCCCACCTCTCCAGGAGCGAACATCATGGCCGAGAGTACCGAAACGAAGATCAGCTGGCGCGGCCTGCAGGTCCACCCGGCCGCCATCGCCAGCGCCAATTTGACCCTGACCACCCAGCTCCTGGCATTCCTCGTCCGGCGCGGGCGCCTCACCAAATCCGAGGTGGCGGAGGTCTTCGGCGCGGCCCTCGCCACCTACAAGCATACCGGCCAAACCGTGACCGTCGCCTCCGGCGACTGGGAGACCCAGATCGCCGCGATCCTCCACCTCGCCCAGAACGACGTCGTCCACTAGGCATCGTCCACTATTAGAGACGCTCGCCCGAGCGTCCGACGCCCAGCCGCGCGCGGCGCGGTGCTGCCTCGCCAACGGGCACCTTGATCCTATTTTAGGCAGAAAAGCCTGTTTGCGTGCCGCGCGATTCGGGCTAGCTTTCGGCTGGCTGCGGCGCAGCATGGTGGCACGGCTCATGCTTAACGGTGCGTGGAGAGCTTGGCGGTTGGCGCCGGGTCTCTTGTGATGGCGGCAAGGCGGGACCCAATGAAGAAGGTTGAAGCAATCATAAAGCCCTTCAAGCTCGACGAGGTGAAGGAAGCGCTCCACGAGGTCGGTATCCAGGGCATCACCGTGACCGAGGCCAAGGGTTTCGGCCGGCAGAAGGGCCATACCGAGCTCTATCGCGGCGCCGAATACGTCGTCGATTTCCTACCCAAGGTGAAGATCGAGGTGGTGATGGAGGATTCGATGGTCGAGCGCGCCGTCGAGGCGATCCAGCAGGCCGCCCATACCGGCCGCATCGGCGATGGCAAGATTTTCGTCAGCACCATCGACGAGGCGCTTCGCATCCGCACCGGAGAGAAAGGCAAGGACGCGATCTAAAGGGGGAAAGACACCCGCAACACCGCACAGCCGCCGGCCGGCGGCCAAGGGGACCAGACCAACTACGGGAACGGAGACAATGTCAGACATTCAAAAAGTCATGAACATGATCAAGGAGCACGACGTCAAATACGTCGACTTCCG
>DASWFH010000306.1:0-8347 GCA_036394355.1 Allostellaceae bacterium
ATGCGGCTCACCACCTCGCTCATCTCGGCGATCTCGTCGCGGCCGACAAAAGCGGTGCAGACATCGAGCGCGTGCGAGCCTTCCTTCACCTGCTCGCGCCCCATCTCGACGCAGCCGTCCCAGTCGCCCTTCTCCTGCAGCTGGCGAAACTGCTTCGAGCCGTTGGCGTTGCAGCGCTCGCCGATCGAGAGGTAGGCGTTCTCCTGGCGCAGCGGCATCTGGCCGTAGAGCGAGGCGAGGCTGGGAACCCAGACACTGCGGCGCTGCTTAGGGCGCGGCCGGATGCCCTCATCCGCGAGCCGGCGCAGCATGGCGTCGAGCGCAGCGATGTGCGGCACGTCGGTGCCGCAGCAGCCGCCGATCAGGTTGACGCCGTCCTCGGTGACGAAGCGTTCCTGCCATTGCGCAAGCTCGCCCGCCGTCAGCGGATAATGCGTCTGGCCGTTCACCAGCTCCGGCAAGCCGGCATTGGGCTGGACCGAGAGCTTGCCCGGCCAGTTCTCGCCCAGCCATTTGACATGCTCGGCCATCTCCAGTGGTCCGGTCGCGCAATTGACGCCGATCATCGGCACATCGAGCGCATGGATCACCGTGGCCGCAGCAGCGATGTCGGCCCCGACCAGCAGCGTGCCGGTGGTCTCGACCGTGACTTGCACGAAGATCGGCGTATCGGTCTTGGCTTCGGCGCGGGCGCGCTTGGCGCCGTTGACGGCGGCCTTGATCTGCAGCGTATCCTGGCAGGTCTCGACCAGGATGGCATCGACGCCGCCGGCAATGAGGCCGCGGCACTGGACGGTGAGCGCGTCCTCGAGCCTCTGGTAGTCGATATGGCCGAGGGACGGCAGCCGAGTGCCCGGCCCGACCGAGCCGATGACGAAGCGCGCGCGGCCATCGCGCTCGAGCGCTTCGACCGCCTCACGTGCCAGCTCGCCGGCCCGCTGGTTGAGCGCGAAGGCCTTGTCGGATATGCCGAACTCGCCCAGCGTGATGGGCGAGCCGCCGAAGCTGTTGGTCTGCACCGCATCGGCGCCGGCGCGCAGATAGCCCAGATGGATGTCGCGCACGAGGTCGGGCCGGCTCTCGCACAGGATCTCCGTGCAGTTCTCGTGGCCGAGATAGTCGCGCTCGACATCCAGCGCGCGCGCCTGCATCTGCGTCCCCATGGCGCCGTCGCACAGCAGAACCCGGTCGGCAAGATAGTCGAGAATGTGTGGCATGAGCGTCGATCGTTGATTGCGAAAGCCCGTCCCCCACGGGGAGCGGGAAGGCTGAGGGGAATGCCTGGGTGCGCCGCCTATCCCGATGGATTGGCGGCCGCGATACTCTCACCCCGGCCCTCTCCCCGTGGGGGTGAGGGGACATGGGAGCCGCGGACGCCGATCACGTGGCAGATGGCAACCAGGAGGTCGGCACGGTTCAACGTATAGAAGTGGAATTCACCGACGCCTTCCGCTTGCAGGCGGCGGCACTGCTCGGCGGCGATCGAGGCGGCGACAAGCCGGCGCGTGTCCGGGTCGTTGTCGAGCCCGTCGAACAGGCCGGCCATCCATGACGGGACCGCGGCGCCGCAGGTGGCCGCGAATTTCTTGACCTGGGCGAAGTTGGTGACCGGCAGGATGCCCGGCACGATCGGCACGTTGATGCCGGCCTTGGTAGCGCGTTCGACGAAGCGCAAATAGACTTCGATCTCGAAGAAGAACTGCGTGATGGCGCGGTTGGCGCCGGCGTCGATCTTGCGCTTCAGATTGTCGAGATCATCAGCGGCGCTCTTCGCCTCGGGATGGGTCTCGGGATAGGCCGCGACGCTGAGCTCGAAATCGGCGATGCGCTTCAAGCCGGCGACGAGATGGGCGGCGAAGGGATAGCCGCCAGGATGGGCGCGATAGGCCTCGCCGGGCACGCCGTCGCCGCGCAGCGCCACGAGATGGCGGATGCCGGCCTCCCAGTAGCGCTGCGCCACTTCGTCGATCTCGGCGCAGGCGGCACCGACGCAGGTGAGATGCGCCGCCGGCTCGAGCCGCGTCTCCTGGCGGATGCGCAGCACGGTCGCATGGGTGCGCCCGCGCGTCGAACCACCCGCACCATAGGTGACCGAGACGAAACGCGGCCCCAGCGGCTCAAGACGCTTCACCGTCTGCCACAGCCGTTCCTCCATCTCCGGCGTCTTCGGCGGGAAGAACTCGAAGGAGACCAGCGGCGGGCGCACGCCGGCGCCGAGCGGCTCGGCGGCGAGGATCGCGTCGCGCGTCGCGCGCATCACGACGCCTCCGCCAGCGCCGGCGCGCGCGTCTCGTCATCGGCCTGGGTCCGCCGCCGCGCCGGCCACAGCGACACGGTCAGCGGGTTGCCCGGAAGACGCTGCACCGCCCCGGGCTCGAGCCCGGCGGCGCGGCACCAGGCGAGGACTTCGGCGTCGGCGAAGCCCAGACGCCGGTGCGCATGCTCGGTGCGCAGGAATTCGAGGTCGTGCGGCGCAAAATCGACGATCACCAGCCGCCCCTGCGGGCGCAGCACGCGCGCCGCTTCGGCGATGGCCTGGGCCGGGCGCTCGGCGTAATGCAGCACCTGATGGATCACAATCGCGTCGAACGAGGCACCGGGGAGCGGCAATTGATACATGTCAGCCTGGCGCAGCGAGCAATTGCGCAGATTGGCGCGCTCGAGATTGACGCGCGCCACCGCCAGCATCTCGCGCGAGAGATCGACGCCGACGGCGCGCTCGACCTGGGGCCCGAAGATCTCCAGCATGCGCCCCGTGCCGGTGCCGACATCGAGGAGGTCGCGCAATCCGTCCGCCGGCAGCAGCCTCTGCAGCGCCCCCTCGACCTCGCGCTCGGCGACGTAGAGCGAACGGATGCGGTCCCACTGCGCCGCGTTGGCGCGGAAATAGGCCGTCGCCTGGGCGGCGCGCTGATGCTTGATGATGGCGAGCCGCTCGCGGTCGAGGGCGAGCGTGGCGTCGGCATCGGCATCGGGCACGAGCTCGACCAGGAGCCGCGCCAATTCGCCCGCCCGCGCACGCTGCGCCAGGCGGTAGAACACCCAGGTGCCCTCGCGGAAGCGATCGAGCAGCCCGGCATCGCACAGCAGCTTCAGGTGCCGCGACACGCGCGGCTGGCTCTGCCCGAGGATGTCCGTGAGCTCGCTGACGGTGAGCTCGCCTTGGGCGCACAGCACAAGCAGGCGAAGCCGGGTCGGCTCCGCCGCCGCGCGCAACCCCATCAGCAGGTCGTTCATGCGCCCACCATCTCCATAGCCTTACCAATATAAGCATATCTTTATATGTAGCGCAAGACCTCTTAGGGGCGGCCGAGACGTCGGAGGGCGGAACCACTCTGTGAGCGAATTGGCCGGAATGGATACGCGGCCTCGCCGCTCGTTGTCTGCTGGGAGGCTAGCGCTGCTCATGGATATATATCCCCTTCCGCTCTGTCGCTTGCCGCCGCCCCCAGCGCCCTCGGTCCTGCCGAGGGCCGGGGCGAGCCGCTGGCAATTTCGAGGCGTTCATGGTAGCGAGGGGCGCCTTGTCCGGTGCCTAGCCTCATTTCTATTCTCGCCGCTCTCGTTCCGGATCAAAAAAGGTCGCAGCGAATCGATGCCGTCCCGTCCGCCTTTGTCCGCCTCCTCGATCCCCGCAACTGCCGAAGCCCCTCCGGCCTCGGCTACAGCGAAGGCACCCGCTCCGATGTCCCTTTTGCGCCGTCCTCTGTTCCTACTGGTCCTCGTCGCCTCGCTCGGGCTCGCAGCAGCGAGCGGGCGCGCGGCGCCGACGAACGATGCGGCTGCCTTCGTCAGCGACCTCGTCGGCAAGGCGATGCATTCGCTCAGCGACAAGGCGCTGTCGGATGAGCAGCGCGAGAAGCAGTTCCGCGTCATGCTCGACACTAATTTCGACATGCCGCGCATCTCGCGCTTCGTGCTGGGACGCTACTGGACGACGGCCAGCGATCAGGACAAGCAGAATTTTCAGAAGCTGTTCGAGGATTATGTCGTGCGCGCCTATGCCGCCCGCTTCAGCCAGTACAGCGGCGAGCAGGTCAAGGTCATCGGCGCGCGCCCGGAAAGCGAGACCGTAACCCTCGTCACCAGCCAGATCCTCCGTGAGAACGGCGCGCCACCCGCCAAGATCGACTGGCGCGTGCGCAAGCAGGACAACGATTACAAGATCGTCGACATCGACGTCGAAGGCGTGAGCATGCTGGTGACGCAGCGCGAGGAATTCGGCTCGGTGATCCAGCGCAGCGGCGGCACGATCGCCGGGCTCAACAAGACGCTGCAGGAGCGGCTCGCCAGCGGCGACATCAGCCTCGCCGCGCCGCCGCTGCCGCAAAAGCAGTAAGAAAGCCCTCAGGCGCGCGTCAGCGGCTTGTAGCGGATGCGGTGCGGCTGCTCGGCCTCGGCGCCGAGCCGGCGCTTGCGGTCGGCCTCGTAATCGGCGTAGTTGCCCTCGAACCACACCGCGCGGCTGTCGCCTTCGAAGGCGAGGATATGCGTGGCGATGCGGTCGAGGAACCAGCGGTCGTGGGTGATGATCACGGCGCAGCCAGGAAACTCGATCAGCGCCTCCTCCAGCGCGCGCAGCGTGTCGATGTCGAGATCGTTCGTCGGCTCGTCCAATAGGATGACATTGGCGCCGGCCTTGAGCATCTTGGCGACGTGGACGCGATTGCGCTCGCCGCCGGAGAGTTGTCCGACCCTCTTCTGCTGATCGCTGCCGCGGAAATTGAACAGCGAGCAATAGGCGCGGCTCGGCATTTTGCGCCGGCCGAGATCGATCTCCTCGCTGCCGCCGGAAACCTCTTGCCACACCGTCTTGTCGGGCGCGAGCGTGTCGCGCGACTGGTCGACATAGCCAAGCTTCACCGTCTCGCCGACGCGGAAGCTGCCCTGGTCTGGCTTCTCCTGCCCGATGATCATGCGGAAGAGGGTGGTCTTGCCGGCGCCGTTGGGGCCGATGATGCCGACGATGCCGCCCGGTGGCAGGCGGAACGACAGCTCCTCGACCAGCAGCCGGTCGCCATAGCCCTTGGCGACACGCTCCGCCTCGATGACGAGATCACCCAGGCGCGGCCCGGGGGGCAGCACGATCTGCGCCGTCTCCGGCGCCTTCTCGCGACTGGCGGCGACGAGGCTCTCATAGGCGGAGACGCGGGCCTTGCTTTTGGCTTGGCGCGCGCGCGGGCTCTGGCGCACCCATTCGAGCTCGCGCCCCAGCGTGCGCTGGCGCGCCGCCTCCTGCTTGCCTTCCTGTTCGAGCCGCTTTTGCTTCTGCTCGAGCCAGCCGGAGTAGTTGCCCTCGTAGGGGATGCCGCGGCCGCGGTCGAGCTCGAGGATCCAGCCAGCGACGTCGTCGAGGAAGTAGCGGTCATGCGTCACCGTGACGACTGTGCCGGGGTACTCCGCGAGGAAGCGTTCCAGCCACGCCACGGATTCCGCATCGAGATGGTTGGTCGGCTCGTCCAGCAGCAGCAGGTCCGGCTTCTGCAGCAGCAGCCGGCATAGCGCCACGCGCCGGCGCTCGCCGCCGGAGAGCGTGCTCACATCGGCGTCGCCCGGCGGACAGCGCAGCGCGTCCATGGCGATCTCGATGGTGCGGTCGAGCTCCCAGCCGTTGACGGCGTCGATCTTCTCCTGGAGGTCGCCTTGCTCCGCGATGAGCGCGTTCATCTCGTCCTCGGACAACTCTTCGGCAAAGCGCGCGCTCACCGCCTCGAAGCGGTCGAGCAGCGCCTTGATCTCGCCGAGACCCTCCCTGACGTTGGCGGCGACGTCCTTGGTGGCATCGAGCTCCGGCTCCTGCGCGAGGTAGCCGACCTTGGCGCCCTCGGACGACCACGCCTCGCCGGTGAAGTCCTGATCGAGCCCGGCCATGATGCGCAACAAGGTCGACTTGCCGGAGCCGTTCAAGCCGAGCACGCCTATCTTGGCGCCCGGCAGGAAGGAGAGCCAGATGTCCTTGAGGACTTCGCGCCCGCCCGGATAGGTCTTGGACAGACCTTTCATGACGTAGATGTACTGGTAGGCGGGCATCGCGGTCTCCACACGGCACGGATGGGGGATGGCCGGGGTTCTAGCGCAAGCCGGCGCGCCGACGCAATGCGTTGACCCGAGAGGACGTCACCGAACTGCCACGCCACAAGGATAAAATAGGGCATGCGCATCGCTCTGGTGACCGACAGCCATCTCGCGCCCGCGGCCAAGGCCTTCAACGCCAATTGGGATGCCGTGAGGAATTATATCGGCCGCGCCGACGCCGACCTGACCATACACCTCGGCGACATCACGCTCGACGCGTGGAGCGATCCGCTGCAGCACGATTTCGCGCGCACGGCAAGCCGGGACTGGCCGACGCCGCTGCTCTTCCTGCCAGGAAATCACGACATCGGCGACAATCCGCCCGGCCCGCACACCCCAAGCAAGCATCCGCTCGATCTCGACCGCTTGGCGGAGTATCGTGCCTCGTTCGGCGCCGATTACTGGGCCAAGTCCGCGGATGGCTGGTGGCTGATCGGGCTCAATGCGCAGCTGTTCGGCACCGGGACCGCGGCCGAGGCCGAGCAGTGGAAATGGCTCGGCGCGCGCATCGGCGAGGCCGCTGGCCGGCCGGTGGCGCTGCTGTTGCACAAGCCATTGTTCTGGCGCGACTCGGCCGAGGACGTGCCGCATATCCGGTACGTGCCGTTGGTGCCGCGCCAACGGCTGCTCGATTTGCTCGGCGCGATCGACTTGCGGCTCGTGCTGTCGGGGCACACGCACCAGTATGTCGATCACGTGATCAAGGGCGTCCGTCATATCTGGCTGCCCTCGAGCGCGTTCTTGTTTCCCGACGCGATGCAGGACCGGATCGGCGAGAAGATCACTGGCCTCGGCATGCTTTACCTGACAGACGATGCGCATCGCTTCGACCTCGTGTGCCCCGAGGGTGTTAGTCGGCACAACCTGCTCGATCATCCGGGTTACGCGGGCATCGCCGCGGCGCATCGCGGCCGCTGAAGCTGCGCCGCTCAGCGCGGCCCGAGCAGCCCGTGCTTCTTCAGGTGGTGGCGCAGCTGGTGATAGGTGAGGCCGAGCGCCTGTGCGGTGCGACGCTGGTTGAACTGGTTCGCCGCGAACGCCTCGCCCAGCAGCTTTGCCTCGTAGGCGCGCAAGCGCTCGAGGAAATCGCCCGGCTGGGCTGATTCCGTCACGATCGCCGCCGAGGGCGACGCCGCTTCGGGCCGCCGCCCGGGCGGCCGATACGGCGAGGCGAAGGGATCGAAGACGATCTCGTTCACCTTCTCGTCCGGACGCGGCGAGCGATGCACGCTGCGCTCGACCACGTTCTTGAGCTCGCGCACATTGCCGGGCCAGCGATGGCCGGCGAGCCGCGCCAGCGCGCCGGCGGTGAAGCCAGGAAAGACGTGGCGCCCGAGCTCGCGCGCCATGCCGCGGCCGAAATGCTCGGCGAGCAGCAGGACGTCCTCAGCCCGCTCGCGCAGCGGCGGGATGGTCACGACATCGAAGGCGAGACGATCCAGGAGATCGCTGCGGAAGCGCCCCTCATCGGCCAGCGCCGGCAGATCGATATTGGTGGCGGCGATGACGCGGACGTCGACACGCTGCATGTCATTGCCGCCGACGCGCTCGAAGGTGCCGTACTCGATGACGCGCAGGATCTTCTCCTGGACGGCGAACGAGGCATTGGCGATCTCGTCGAGGAACAAGGTGCCGCCGTCGGCGATCTCGAAGCGCGAGAGCCGCCGGCGCGCCGCGCCGGTGAACGCGCCCGCCTCATGGCCGAACAGCTCGCTGTCGAGCAGGCTCTCGGCGAGGGCTGCGCAGTTGAGCTTGACGAAGGGGCGGTCCCAGCGCGGCGATAGGTAGGTCAGGCGCGCCGCCACCAGCTCCTTGCCGGTGCCGCGCTCGCCCACGACCAGAACTGGCCGGTCGAGCGCGGCGAGCGCCGACACCTGCACCAGGCTGGCGCGAAAGGCCGGCGACTCGCCGACAAGCGCGGGCAGGTCCGGCATCTGGTTAGCGGTGTTTGACAATGTTTATCTAATCTTCCTATTTGTTAGCCTGTTTGACATAAGGCACATGAGGATGATTCGCAATCAGTTTCCGGAAAACCGCTCAATTTCAAAGGCTTGCGCGGCGCCGCCGCGCTTGGCATGGGCCATGCTTATGGAGGCCGCGAGGGCCAGCTGGTGCCCGGTGCAAGGCAGGTGACGGAAATGGGAATCTTCTCGCGGCTCACCGACATCGTTAATTCCAACATCAACGCCATCCTCGACCGCGCCGAGGATCCGGAGAAGATCATCCGCCTGATCATCCAGGAGATGGAGGACACGCTGGTCGAGGTGCGCGC
>DASWFH010000307.1:0-4448 GCA_036394355.1 Allostellaceae bacterium
CTAATGTCGGCGATGATCTTCACCGCCGCCTATGGCTGGACGGTCGAGCGGGTGGCCTATCGCCCGCTGCGCCATTCCTTCCGCCTCGCGCCGCTCATCTCCGCCATCGGCATGTCGATCTTCCTGCAGAATTACGTGCAGGTGTTGCAAGGCGCGCGCGTCAAGGCGCTGCCGCCGGTGGTGCAGGGCGGTTTCACCCTGCTGCAGGACAGCGGTTTCACCGTCCATGTGAGCTACCTGCAGATCTTCATCGTGCTGCTGACGACGGCGCTGATGGCGGGCTTCAGCATCGTCATCGGCGCGACGCCCTTGGGTCGGGCGCAACGCGCCTGCGAGCAGGACATGACCATGGCGGCGCTGCTCGGCATCGACGTCGACCGCACCATTTCCGCGACCTTCGTCATGGGCGCGGCGCTCGCCGCCGTCGCCGGCGTGATGGTGACGCTCTATTACGGCGTCATCGATTTCTTCATCGGCTTCCTCGCCGGCGTCAAGGCCTTCACCGCCGCCGTGCTCGGCGGCATCGGCTCGCTGCCCGGCGCCATGCTGGGCGGGCTGCTCATCGGCCTCATCGAGGCAATGTGGTCGGCCTATTTCTCGATCGAGTACAAGGACGTGGCGGTCTTTGTCATCCTCGTGCTGGTGCTGATCTTTCGCCCGACTGGCCTGCTCGGCCGGCCCGACGTGGAGAAAGTGTAATGGCGCTTGCGGCGCTGCCGCCGCCGCGGCGCCTCGACTGGGTTCATCTCATCAAGGACGCGGCGCTCGCCGCGCTGGTGGCGCTGGTCCTCGCGATTCCGCTGGTCGGATTCCAAGCCATCGAGGTCAACGCCGCGCTCACCATCCGCACTCGCTTCGATTGGGTGGCGATCGGCGTCGCCGCGGTGTTCGTCGGCCGCCTGCTGCTGCGCGTTGTGCAGGCCGTGCGGCCGATCCACGCGACTAAGGCGCGGCGCGCGTGGCTGATGGACCGGCGGTGGAGCAAAATATTCGCTTGGCTATGTGTTGCCGCCGCCGTCACGCTGCCGTTTCTGCCGCTCTCGTCCGCCTATATCGTCGGTCTCGCAACTTCCGCGGCGATCTACGTCATGCTTGGCTGGGGACTTAACGTCGTGGTGGGCCTCGCCGGGCTGCTCGATCTGGGTTATGTCGCGTTCTACGCCGTCGGCGCCTATTCCTTCGCGCTCTTCGCACAGTGGTTTCATCTTTCCTTCTGGGAATGCCTGCCGATCGCGGGGCTGCTCGCCGCCTCCTTCGGCATCGCGCTGGGCTTTCCGGTCCTGCGGCTGCGCGGCGACTATCTCGCCATCGTCACGCTGGGATTTGGAGAAATCGTCCGCATCATCCTGCTCAACTGGGTGCCGGTGACAAACGGCCCGGCCGGTATCGGTGGCATACCGCGCCCATCCTTCTTTGGCATGCCGTTCGCGCCGCGCGCGTCACCGGGCACGACGACCTTCCACGAATTTTTTCATCTGAGCTTCAGCCCCGATCACCGTGTTATTTTTCTCTACTATGCGATCCTTGCGCTCGCGCTCGCCATCAACCTCTTTACCTTGCGCCTGCGCAAGCTGCCGATCGGCCGTGCCTGGGAGGCGTTGCGCGAGGACGAGGTCGCCTGCCGCGCCCTCGGCATCAACCCGACGATGGTGAAGCTATCTGCCTTCGCCATCGGCGCCATGATTGGCGGGCTCGCCGGCCCGTTCTTCGCAGCGAAGCAGACCTTCATCAGCCCCGAGAGTTTCAGTTTCATCGAAAGCGCAATGATCCTCGCCATCGTTGTCCTCGGCGGCATGGGTAGTCAACTCGGCATCGTGCTCGCCGCGGTCGTTCTGGTTGGGCTGCAGGAGCTACGCGCCTTCGCCGAGTTCCGTATGCTGATTTTCGGCGCAGCGATGGTCGCCATCATGGTGTGGCGTCCACGCGGCCTGATCTCGCGGCGCGAACCGAGCTTGCGGCTGCGGGGCGAGCGTGGGAGCGCGGCGTGACAGCGCCAGCGCCAGCGCCGCTGCTCGAGGTCGAGCACCTGACCATGACCTTCGGCGGCCTCGTCGCGGTCGACGACCTCTCCTTCACCGCATGGCGGCGCGAGATCACCGCCATCATCGGCCCGAACGGCGCTGGCAAGACCACCGTGTTCAACTGCCTCACCGGCTTCTACCGCCCGAGCGTCGGGCGGCTCGCGCTCAATCGGCCCGAGGGCGAGTTCCTGCTTGAGCGCATGGATGGGTTCCGCATCGCGCGCGAGGCGGGGGTGGCGCGCACCTTCCAGAATGTGCGGCTCTTCGCCGGCATGACGGTGCTGGAGAACCTCATCGTCGCGCAGCACAACCGGCTCATGCGCGCCAGCCTCTACACCGTGGGCGGGCTCGTCGGCCTGCCGGCCTATCGCCGCGCCGAGGCGGCGGCGGTCGCGAAGGCGAGGGACTGGCTCGACCGCATCGGCCTCATAGAGCGCGCCGATCATCCCGCCGGCAGCCTTCCCTATGGCGCGCAGCGTCGCCTCGAGATCGCGCGCGCCATGTGCACCGAACCCACGCTGCTCTGCCTGGACGAGCCGGCGGCGGGCCTCAACGCGCATGAATCGGCGGAGCTCAACCTGCTGCTGCGCGATATCCGCGACGATCACGGCATCGGCATCCTGCTCATCGAGCACGACATGGGCGTGGTGATGGCGATTTCCGACCACGTCGTCGTGCTCGACTACGGCCGCAAGATCGCGGACGGCACGCCGGCAGCCGTGCGCAACGACCCCGTCGTGATCAAGGCCTATCTCGGCGCGGAGGAGGACGAGGCGCTGGCGCCGGAGATCACGCGCGACCTCGGCGGTAGGGCGTGATGGCGCTGCTCTCGATCGCCGGCGTCCACGCCTTCTACGGCCATATCGCGGCGCTGAAAGGGGTCGATCTCGAGATCGGCGCCGACGAGGTCGTGGCGCTGATCGGCGCCAACGGCGCCGGCAAGTCGACCTTGCTCATGACCATCTGCGGCCGGCCGCAGGCGGCGCAAGGGCGCATCGCGCTCGCCGGCGACGACATCACGCGCCTGCCGACCTATGAGATCATGCGGCGGGGCATCGCGCATGCGCCCGAGGGACGCCGCATCTTTCCGCGCATGACCGTGCTCGAGAATCTGCAGATCGGCGCGACGGTGACGGACCCCGCGCATTTCGCCGAGGATCTGCGCCGCGTCTTCGCGCTCTTTCCCATCCTCGAGCGGCGCCAGGGCCAGCGCGGCGGCACGCTCTCCGGCGGCGAGCAGCAGATGCTGGCGATCGGCCGCGCGCTGATGAGCCGGCCGCGCCTCCTGCTGCTCGACGAGCCGTCGCTTGGCCTGGCGCCGCTCATCGTCAAGCAGATCTTCGAGGTGATCCGCGAGATCAACGAGCAGCAGAAGGTCGCGGTGTTCCTGGTCGAGCAGAACGCGCACCACGCCTTGCGGCTCGCCCATCGCGGCTATGTCATGCAGACCGGGGAGATCGCGCTCGCCGGCACGGGCCGCGAGCTCCTCGCCAACAGCGAGGTGCGCTCAGCCTATCTCGAGGGCGGGCGATGAGCGACGCCGCTGCGCTCCTCGGCGCATCGCCGGGCGCCTTCCTCGGCCTCACGGTGCTGCTGTTCGGCGCCGCCGCGCTGGCGACGGGACGGGCGCTGGCGCGCCGCTGGCGCCCGGCCTGGCAGACGCTGCCCTATGCGGCGCTGCTCGGCCTCGGCGACCGCTTCCTGCTCTATGCGCTGTTCGAGGGCGAGCTGCTGTCGGCGAGCGGCACCCTGATCGCCGCCGCGATCCTGCTGGCGCTCGCCTTCCTCGCCTATCGCATCACCCTGGCGCGCCGCATGGTGCGGCAATACCCATGGCTCTACGAGCCGGCCGGCCCGCTCTCCTGGCGGCAACGCAGCCGCAGCTGAGCGCGCGCATGGCCGAATGCCGCCCAAGTCCGCCTCGCCCCACCGGGGAAAGGCCGGCACGAAGGGCCGGGTGAGGGGGATGGTCTCGGCGGCTGCCGCTTGCTTGGCTTCATGGTAATGTGGCGACATCGATCAGCGGGAGCTTGCACCCATGAAAAAACTGACGCGTATCTTGCTGCCCGTGGCCGCGGTAGTAATGTCGGCGGCCGCGGCGCGGGCGGACGATCTCAATGTCGCCGTGGTCGGGCCGATCACCGGGCAGTACGCCGCGTTCGGCGAGCAGATGCGGCGCGGCGCCGAGATGGCGGTGGCCGACATCAACGCTAAGGGCGGCGTGCTCGGCCGCAAGCTCAAGATCTCCGTGGGCGATGACGCCTGCGATCCCAAGCAGGCCGTCAACGTCGCCAACCAGATGGCCAATAACGGCGTCCACTTCATCGACGGCCATTATTGCTCGGGCTCGTCGATCCCGGCCTCGTCGGTTTATGCCGAGAACGGCATGCTGCAGATCTCGCCGGCCTCGACCAATCCGAAATTCAC
>DASWFH010000308.1:0-1676 GCA_036394355.1 Allostellaceae bacterium
CATCGCGCCGACGCCGACGCCGTGCTGTTCAGCTTCTCCGACCGCCCGGTGCAGGAAAAGCTCGGCCTGTGGCGCGAGGAGCGCGGTGCGGCCTAGATCCTTCGAGACGCGGTGCTGCGCACCGCTCCTCAGGATGAGGACCAAGGATAGAGTGCCTCATCCTGAGGAGGCGCGAAGCGCCGTCTCGAAGGATGAGTGGGGAGCGCGCCGGGTCTTGCAATTGATGCTCAGCGCGGTCAGCGACAGCGAAAACAGCGGTAACGGCGACGCTCTCGCCGCGGTGCGCGCCTTTGCCTCCGCCATCCCGCGCGGCTCGTGGTTCGCCGCCTGCGGCGAGGCGCTCACCGAAGGCGAGCGTGCGGACGCTGCGGCGTATCTTGCCGCGCTCGGCAGGCCCGACATCGCCATTGCCGGCGTCGCCGGCTGGGCCGAGGCGGCGGCGACGACGCAAAGCCCGGCATGGAGCCGGGCGTGGTGGGACGCCGAGACGCGCGCGCAGGCCGAGCTGCAGCGCCGCGCCGCCGCGCGCTTCGGCGCGGAGCCAGTGCTCGCCGCGCTCACCGCTGTGACCGAAGCCGCCGATGCGCTCAACGGCGCCGCAGCGCTCGCCATGAGCCGCGCCGGCATCGCCGATCCCGCGCTGACGCGCGTCGCCGCCGGCGCCGCGGCGCAGGCCTGCCATCAGACCGCCCTGGCGCTATCCGCCGCTGCCGGGCCCGACCATCTCTTCGCCGTCAAGTATCGTATCTTCGCCGCCGGCCGCTGGCCGCTGGGCATTGTCGGCGACCGCTTCTTCGTGTTCTAGTCCCCGCGCCCGCGCGCGACGCAACTTTCGGAGATGCTTGATGGCCTATGCGATCCCTGCCCCGCCTGTCGCCACCGTGCCGGTGGTGGGGGCCGAGCTCTTTCCCGTGCATCGCATCTATTGCGTCGGGCGCAATTACGCCGAGCATGCGCGCGAGATGGGGCACGACCCCGATCGCGAGCCGCCCTTTTTCTTCATGAAGCCGGCCGACGCCGTCGTCGCCACCGGCGCCACCATCCCCTACCCGCCCAAGACCAAGGATTACCAGCACGAGATCGAGCTGGTGGTGGCGCTGGCCAAGGGCGGGCGCGACGTGCCCGTGGCGAGGGCGCTCGACCTCGTCTTCGGCTATGCCGTCGGCCTCGACATGACCCGCCGCGACATCCAGGGCGAGGCCAAGAAGCTCGGGCGGCCGTGGGATCTTGGCAAGGGCTTCGACCAGTCGGCGCCCTGCGCGCCGCTCTCGCCGGTATCCAAGGTCGGGCACATCGCCAAGGGAGCGATCTGGCTCAAGGTCAACGGCAAGACCCGCCAGCAGGGCGATATCGCGCAATTGATCTGGACCGTTCCCGAAACGATCGCCTATCTCTCGGGCTTCGTGACCCTGGCACCGGGTGATCTCATCTATTCCGGCACGCCCGCCGGCGTCGCCGCCGTGGTCAAGGGCGACAGGCTCGAGGGCCATGTCGACGGCCTGACCGATCTCGCCATCACCATCGGCTGAGGCGCCGCTTCGCACGATGGCGCTCACCCTCGCCACCTGGAACATCAACTCGGTGCGGCTGCGCATCGAGACGGTGCGCCGCTTCATCGCCGCGGCGCAGCCGGACGTGCTGTGCCTGCAGGAGACCAAATCGCCGGACGAGCATTT
>DASWFH010000309.1:0-1557 GCA_036394355.1 Allostellaceae bacterium
CCGCCCGACGAGCCGCCGCAGCTCATCGCGGTGTTCCAGGGGTTCAGCGTCCGGCCGAACACCTCGTTGAAGGTGTTGGCGCCGGCGGCGAATTCGGGCGCGTTCGAGCGCGCCAGCACGATGCCGCCGTTGCGCTCCAGCGCCTCGACCTGCAGGTCCGAGCGCCCCGGCACGTGATCGGCGAAGATGGGCGAGCCATGCGTGCTGCGCACGCCCGCGACATCCATGGAGTCCTTGATGGCGAGCGGCAGCCCGGCGAGCCAGCCGCGGCGCGTCTCCGGCGCGGGCGGCGTCTGCGCCATGAGCCGGCGGGCGTGATCGCGCGCCCGCTCCGGGCAGCGGATAGGCAGCGCGTTGACGGCGCCGTCGACCGCGTCGATGCGCGCCAGCGCCGCGTCGATGAGCTCGAGCGGCGAGACCTGGCGCTGTTCGAGCAGCGCCACGACCTGCCGCGCCGTCATGCGGATGAGCTCGTCGCCACCGGTCATCGCCGTTTTCCTCCCCGTTCCGATCACGGTACCGGCCAGCGGCGGACGGCGTCAATTCGCGCGTGCCGCCGTGCCCGCGCCCCTTCCGCCGGCGGCGCGGCGCCGCTAATCTCGCCGCCAGCATGGAAGTGAACAGCGCCGCGCCGCTCCGGGAGATGTGGTATTTCGCGCTGCCGGGCGCGGCGCTCGGGCGCGGGCAGATGGTGGCGAAGACGCTGCTGGGCGAGCCGCTGGTCTTCTGTCGCGGCGCCGACGGCAACGTCTTCGCGCTGCGCGACATCTGCCCGCATCGCGGCATCCCCTTGAGCTTCGGCCGCTTCGACGGGCGCGAGGTCGAGTGCTGCTATCACGGCTGGCGCTTCGACGGCAGCGGCCGCTGCACCGCCATCCCCTCGCTGGTGCCGGAGCAGGAGTTCGACATCGGCCGCATCAAGGTGAAGAGCTATCCGGCGCAGGAGCGGCAAGGCAACGTCTGGGTCTATTTCGGCGACGACGCGAGCGCCGCGCCGCCGGTGCCGGTGCTGCCCGATATCGGCGAGCGCGCGCCCGACATCTACGAGAGCGTGTCCTTCCCCTGCGCCATCGATCATGCCGTGGTCGGCCTCATGGACCCGGCGCACGGGCCCTTCGTCCATCGCGCCTGGTGGTGGCGCTCGGGCGCGTCGATCCACGCCAAGGAAAAGGCGTTCGGCCCGACGCCCTTCGGCTTCGCCATGCTGCGCCATCGGCCGTCGAGCAACGCCAACGCCTATCGCCTGCTCGGCGGCGCGCCCGAGACCGAGATCACCTTTCAGCTCCCAAGCATCCGCGTCGAGCACATCCGCGCCGGCCGCTACGCGCTGGTCAACCTCACCGCGGTGACGCCGCTCTCCGACAGCGAGAGCGAGATCAATCACGCGATCTATTGGACGGTGCCGTGGCTGAAGCCGCTGAAGCCGGTGCTCCGGCCCTATGTGCGCGCCTTCCTGCGCCAGGACCGCGACATCATGGTGCGCCAGCAGAAGGGGCTGCAGCATCAGCCGCCGCTGCTGCTCATCAACGACGCCGACACCCAGGCCAAATGGTATCA